>PUOA01000346.1 GCA_003551925.1 Paracoccaceae bacterium | reverse complement strand
TCGGGCTTCGGGGACTCGGGCTTCGGGGACTCGGGCTTCGGGGACTCGGGCGGCGGGGACTCGGGCTTCGGGGACTCGGGCGGGGTCATCGTGTCCCTGCATCGCATGCGGCGCGGGCATGGTCCAGCACGGCGCCGCCGCGCGGGGCCGCCTGGCGCGGCGCGGTTGTGGCTGGACAGGGCCGCGCGGGTGGATATATCCCCGCGACATGCCCCCGAGCAGAAAGCCCCGCCGCCATGAGCGATGACGTCTGGAAACGCGACGAGATCGAAAGCCCCTGCATCAAGGTGTGCGTGATCCACCCCGAAACGCGTCTGTGCACCGGCTGTCTGCGCAGCATCGACGAGATCACCGCCTGGTCTCGGATGAGCGCCGAGGACCGGCGCGCGGTGATGGCGGCGCTTCCCGGCCGTGCCGGACAACTGCAGCGCCGTCGCGGCGGGCGCGCCGCGCGCCGCGCGGCCCCACGGCTCGGCTGAGGCCGCCCGTCACCGCCGCAAGCCAACCCCCGCTCATGCCGCGCGGTCCGTGCGCAGCCGCGCCAGCAGCGCCGCGTGCAGTGCCGCTCCGGCGGCCACCACACCCGCGCTGCGCGGGTCTTCGGTGTCGAAGCTAAGCGGCCGCCCGGCGCGGTCGGTGACGCAGGCGCCCGCTTCCGCCGCGATCAGGCTGGCCGCGGCGATGTCCCAGTGCCAGGTATCGCGCAAGGTCAGCATGGCGTCGAACGCGCCTTCGCCCACCAGCGCCAGACGCCAGGCGAGCGAGGTCCGGAAATGGCGGGTCACGGGCGGCACGCCGCCGGGCCAGTGCGCAGGCGCCAGCGCCGCGCGCGAGGCCAGCAGCGTCGCCCCGCCCAGCCCCTCGCGCCGCGCCCCGCCCAGCGCGGCGCCGTTGCGCCACGCGCCCGCACCGCGCGCGGCGGTGTAGGTCAGCCCCATGAGCGGCAGATGCACCACCGCCGCCACCGCGCGGCCCTCGCGCACCACCGCCAGGGCGTGGGCGAAACCGTGCTGGCCGTCGATGAAGGCGCGCGTGCCGTCGATGGGGTCCACGACGAACATCGCCGGTGCCGACAGCCGCCCCGGCGCGGGGGCGGATTCCTCGGACAGCCAGCCGTAATCGGGGCGCGCCGCGGTCAGCCGCGCGCGCAGCATGGCGTCGATCTCCAGATCGGCCTCGGTCACCGGGCCCTGGCCGCCGCCCTTGTCCCAGCTTGTCGGCCCGGCGCCGAAATGGCGCAGCGCGATGGTGCCGGCGGCCCGCGCGGCGTCGGTCAGCAGCGCCAGATCGGATGCCGGATCACGCGCCGGCAACGGTCAACCCCTCGACCAGCAGGCTGGGCACCTGATCGGACAGGTGCAGCCGCGCATCGTTGGCGGGCGTCAGGCTGCGCAACATGTCGCGCAGGTTGCCCGCGATGGTGCATTCGTTGACCGGATACGCGATTTCGCCGTTTTCCACCCAGAAGCCCGAGGCCCCGCGCGAATAATCGCCCGTGGTGGCGTTGATCGACATGCCGATGAGCGATGTGACCAGCAGCCCCGTGCCCATCGACCGCATCAGGTCCTCGCGGCTGTCGGTGCCCTGCGAAAGCGTGATGTTGCTGGCCGACGGCGAGGGCGGAGCGGCCACCCCGCGCACGGCGTTGCCGGTGGGGGCGAGCCCCAGCTTGCCGGCGCTCGACAGATCCAGGATCCAGCCCTCCAGCAGCCCGTCGCGCACCAGCACGCGCGACTGCGTGGGCAGCCCTTCGGCGTCGAAGGGCCGACTGCCCGAGACACGCCTGCGCAGCGGGTTCTCGACCAGGCTCAGCGCGGACGGCAGCACGTGATCGCCCATCGCGTCGCGCAGCCAGCTTGACCCGCGCGCGACCGAGGCGCCGTTGATCGCCGACAGCAGATGTCGGATCAGCCCGCTGCTGATGCGCTCGTCGTAAAGCACCGGGAACGCACCGCTGGGGGGCTTGCGCGCGCCGGTGCGCGCGACGGCGCGCTCGGCGGCGATGCGGCCGACCATGGCGGGTTCGGGCAGGTCGGCCTGCCAGACACGCGATTCGGCGTGCCAGTCGCGCTCCATCCCGGTGCCCTCGCCGCTGATCGCCACGCAGGACAGATGCCGCGAACTGCGCGTGTAGCCGCCCGCAAAGCCGTTCGAGGCCGCCAGATGCACCGCGCGCCGCCCATAGGCGGCCGAGGCCGCCTGCACCTGCGACACACCCCGGACCGCCAGCGCGGCGGCCTCGGCGCGGCGCGCGTCCGCTTCCAGCGCCTCCGGAGCGGGCTCGGGGGCGGGATCGTCAAGCTCGAGCCCTGCGGCGTCGCGGCGCGCCGACAGTTCCTCGGGCGAGGCCAGGCGCAGATGCGCGTCCTCGGGCGCCTCGCGCGCCATGGCGACGGCGCGCTCGGCCATCGCCGCCAGCGTCTCGGGGCGGGTGTCCGAGGCCGACACGCAGGCCTGCCGCCGCCCCATCAGCACGCGCAGGCCGATCTCGATCCCTTCGGATCGCTCGGCTTGTTCCAGCCCGCCCGCGCGCACGTCGATCGAGACCGAGGTGCCGTCAACCGCCATCGCATCCGCGGCTTCGGCCCCCGCACGGCGGGCGGCGGCCAGAAGGGCGTCGGTCACATCGGCAAGCGGTTGGGTCATGCGGTCCTCCGGAAGGTGCTGTCGCGGGCTTTCTGCGCATGTAGTGCAGCGCGCGTCAAAGGGGAATGGCCCGCCGCGCCTCGGGGCGGGCGGGGGCGGGTGGGTGG
>PUOA01000188.1 GCA_003551925.1 Paracoccaceae bacterium | reverse complement strand
TGTCCACCCGCGTGGCCTTCGACTTCGATCAGGTGGGCGAGAAGAACATGTATCTGATGTATCACGAGGAGCTCGAATCGCTCGTGACGCATTTCCCCGAGATCGCGCGCGCGCGCTTCTGGATGACCTTCGGCGATGCCTACATCAACCATGTGCAGGTGCTGCAGAATGTCGGCATGACCGCGATCGAGCCGGTGGAGTTCCAGGGCCAGCAGATCATCCCGCTGCAATTCCTCAAGGCGGTGCTGCCCAACCCCGGCGATCTGGGCGAACGCACCACGGGCAAGACCAATATCGGCGACATCATCACCGGCCCCGCGCAGGACGGCTCGGGCGAGAAGACGTATTACATCAACAACATCTGCGACCATGAGGAATGCTTCCGCGAGGTCGGCAGCCAGGCGGTCAGCTACACCACCGGCGTGCCCGCCTTCATTGGTGCGGCGCTGATGCTGGACGGCACATGGTCGGGCGCAGGCGTGTTCAACACCGAGCAGCTCGACCCCGATCCGTTCATGGAGATGCTGAACCGCCACGGCCTGCCCTGGCAGATCACCGAGCTTCCCGGCCCGGTCGATTTCTGAGAGGCGTTCGCGATGGCCATGCAGACCCATGCGGGCGACCCGGGCGCGTGGACCCGGTTCGACCTGTCGCGCGTGCCCTCGCCCTGCTTCGTGGTGGACGAGGCGCGGCTGGAGGCGAACCTGCGCGTGCTTGCCGACATCCAGGCGCGGTCGGGCGCGACCGTGCTGCTGGCGCTCAAGGCGTTTTCGATGTGGTCGCTGGCACCGCTGGTGCGGCGCTACCTGTCGGGCGTCTGCGCCTCGGGGCTGTGGGAGGCGCGGCTGGGCCGCGAGGCCTATGGCGGCATCGTCGAGACCTTCGCCGCCGGCTACAAGGACGACGAGATCGACGAGATCGTGGCGCTGTCGGATCACATCGTCTTCAACACCCCCGCCGCGAAGGACCGCTTCGCCGCCCGCGTGAAGGCCGCCGACCACCCGGTGCAGCTGGGGCTGCGCATAAACCCCGAACTGCCGCTGGGCGAGGATCCGAAATACGACCCCGCCGCGCCGGGCTCGCGGCTGGGCACGCCGCTGTCGCAGATCGACGCGGCGGCGCTGCGCGGCGTGGACGGGCTGCACATGCACACGCTGTGCGAACAGGGGCTGGAGCCGCTGCTGGCGATCTGGGATCACATCGCCCCGCGCGTGCACGAATTGGCCCCGCGGCTGAAATGGATCAATTTCGGCGGCGGGCACCACATCACCCGCGCCGATTACGACCGCGAGGGGCTGATCGCCTTCCTGCGCCGCGTGCGCGAGGAGACGGGCCTGCATTGCTATCTGGAACCCGGCGAGGCGGTGGCGCTGGATGCCGGCGTGCTGGTGGGCGAGGTGCTGGACGTGGTGGAAAACGACGGCCCCAACGCGGTGCTCGATGTCTCGGCCACCTGCCACATGCCCGACGTGATCGAAGCCCCCTACCGCCCCGCGCTGCTGGGCGAAGGCGGCGCGGTGCAGGTCCGCCTCGGCGGGCCGAGCTGTCTGGCGGGCGACGTGATCGGCCGCTACGCCTTTGCCGAAACGCCCGTGCCGGGCGCGCGCGTGGCGTTTCTGGATCAGGCGCATTATTCGATGGTCAAGACCACCACCTTCAACGGCGTGCGCCTGCCGTCGATCGCCATCTGGAACAGCGACACCGACGCGCTGCGTGTGGTGCGCAGCTTCGACCATGACGATTTCCGCGGGCGGCTGTCATGATCTTCCTCGATAGCGAACTCAGCGCATCCGAGCGCGGCCCCGCGGCGCGGTTCCACGTGGTGCCGATGCCACTGGAGAAGACCGTGAGCTACGGCGCCGGCACCGCGCGCGGGCCGGCGGCGCTGATCGCGGCGTCGCATGAACTCGAACGGCTGTGGCGCGGGATGGAGCCCTGCGCGGCGGGTATTCACACCACCGCCGCCATCGACTGCACCCAGCCGATCGACGCCGCGCTCGCCGATCTGCGCGCGCGCACAGGCGCCATCGCGCGCGCGGGCAAGGTGCCGGTGACGCTGGGCGGCGAGCACAGCCTGACCTGGGGCGCCGCGCTGGGCGTGGCCGAGGCGCTGGGCCGTCCGCTGGGGATCGTGCAGATCGACGCCCACGCCGACCTGCGCCGCGCCTATCAGGGGCAGCGGCACAGCCACGCCTCGGTCATGCAGCTTCTGGCCGAGGAGGCGGGCCTGCCGCTGGCGCAGTTCGGCGTCCGCGCCCTGTCGGCCGAGGAAGCCGCGCGGCGCGAGCGGCTGGACGTGTGCTACATCGACGCCGAGGAGCTGGTCACCGACGGCATCGACAGCGTCGCGCTGCCCGAGGATTTCCCCGACGACATCTATATCAGCTTCGACGTGGACGGGCTCGACGCCGCGATCATGCCCGCCACGGGGACCCCGGTGCCCGGGGGCTTGGGCTATTACCAGTCGCTTGCGCTGGTGCGCGCGGCGCTGGCGGGGCGGCGCTGCGTCGGCGTCGACGTGGTGGAACTCGCCCCCATCGACGGCGCGCCGGTGTGGGACTTCACCGCCGCGCAGCTGACCTATGCGCTGATCGGGATCGCGCAGGGCGGCTGAGCGCCGCGGGGTATCGCGTCGTCGCGGGGCGGGCGTTAACCGCATGTTAATCATCCCCGTGCTCTGCTGACGCCTGGACGTTTTGGCGGGACCGGCACCGGTGGCACAGGCGACAGAACCGATCACGGGGCACCGCATGGCGGCGGCGGTCGCGACGGCACGCGCGCCCCGCCCCGTGTCGCTGGTCCCGCCGCCGGCGCGTCCGCGCCCGCAGATCGGGCAGATCCTGCTGGACATGGGCGCGGTCAGCGCCGCCGATCTGATGCGCGGGCTGCGCCTGCAGGCGCGCCACCCCGCCCCGCTGGGCGAGGTTCTGGTCACCCACGGGCTTGTCACCCGCCCTGCCCTGCGCGCTGCGCTGGAGCGGCAGTTCGGCACCGCACATGTCGATCCCGACGAAACGCCGCCCGATCCGCGCCTGATCGACCGGCTGGGCATCGCGCGGGCGTTGCGGCTGGGGTGTCTGCCCTGGGCGCGGGCCGGCGCGGTCTGCGTGGTCGCCACCACGCGGCCCGACCGCTTCGACACCCACCGCGCCGAGCTTGAACAGGCGCTCGGCCCGGTGGTCATGGCGCTGATCGATGACCCCACGCTGTTCCGGGTCGCCAGCACGCTGCGCGGCGCGGCGCTGGCGGATCGGGCGAGCGATGGGCTGGCGGCACCGCTGAGTTGCCGCGGCTGGGGCAACGGCCCGGCGCCGCGCGTGCTGGCACTGGGGCTGGGGGGGCTGATCGTGGCGGCACTGGCGGCACCGCAGGCGCTGTTGCTTGCGGCGCTGGCGCTGGCCGTGGCGGTGCTGATCGCCGGCACGGCGCTGAAGCTTGCGGCATTCGCAGCGGGGCGCCGCGCAAAGCCGCACGCAGCGCCGGAGGCCCAGGGCGGGCTCACGCGGCTGCCGGACATGCTGCCGGTGATCTCGATCATGGTGCCGATGTTCGGCGAGCCGGAAACCGTGCCGCGGCTGATCAATCGTCTGTCACGGCTCAGCTATCCGCGCACCCGGCTGGATGTGATGCTGGTCCTCGAGGCCTGCGATCACACCACCCTCACGGCGCTGGACGCGATGACGCTGCCGCGCTGGATGCGGGTGATCGTGGTCCCCGACGGCCCCCTGCGCACCAAGCCGCGCGCGCTCAATCACGCGCTGAACTTCGCGCGCGGCACGCTGATCGGCGTCTACGATGTCGAGGACGCGCCCGAGCCCGACCAGCTGCTGCGCGTGGCCGGCCGCTTCGCCCGCGCCGATGCGCGGCTGGGCTGCGTGCAGGGCATGCTTGATTTCTACAACCCGCGCAGCACCTGGCTGACGCGGTGTTTCACCATCGATTACGCCACCTGGTTCCGCGTGCTGCTGCCCGGCAAGCAGGCGCTCGGGCTTGCGCTGCCGCTGGGCGGAACCACGCTGTTCCTGCGCCGCGAGGTGCTCGACCAGCTTGGCGGCTGGGACGCCCACAACGTGACCGAAGACGCCGATCTGGGGCTGCGGCTGGCGCGCATGGGCTACCGGACCGAGGTTCTGGACACCACCACCTTCGAGGAAGCCACCTGCCACCTGCGCGCCTGGATCCGGCAACGCTCGCGCTGGCTCAAGGGCTATGCGATCACCTATGCGGTGCACATGCGCGACCCGCGCGCGCTGTGGCGCGCGCTCGGCCCGTGGGCCTTCGCGGGGGTGCAGGTGCAGTTCCTCGGCGCGCTTCTGAGCGTGCTTCTGGCGCCTGCGATCCTGTCGTGCTGGGTGCTGGCGATGGGCCTTGGCCACCCGGCGGGCGCGGTGCTGCCCGGTTGGATGCTGCAGGGCCTCGTCGTGGTCTTCATCAGCGCGGCGGCGATTGATGTCGCGCTGGCGCTGGTGGCGCTGCGCAGCCGCCATCACCGCGGGCTCTGGCGCGCGCTGCCGCTGATGTGGGCCTACTGGCCGCTGGCCACGCTCGCGGCCTACAAGGCGCTGTGGGAGCTGATCCACGCCCCGCATTACTGGGACAAGACCGCGCATGGGCGCTACACCAGCGCCATCGATGCCGTGACCACCGCGAAGCTGTGATGGACCGCGCCGCGGCACTGCCCTACCTTCACGGCAGGACAGGACGAGGTTCGCCATGACAACCCTGCGCGTGAACGGCACCGAGCATGAGACCGACGCCCCCGGCGACACCCCGCTGCTGTGGGTGTTGCGCGACGAACTCGGGCTGACGGGAACGAAATACGGCTGCGGGGTCGCTTCCTGCGGCGCCTGCACGGTGCTGCTCGACGGCGACGCGGTGCGGTCGTGCACGCTGCCGCTGGACGCGGTGGCGGGCGCGGTGACGACGATCGAAGGCGTCGGCACGCCCGAGGCGCTCGCCCCGATCCAGGCCGCCTGGGCGCGCCATCAGGTGGCGCAATGCGGCTATTGCCAGCCCGGCCAGATCCTGCAGGCGGCAGCGCTTCTGCGCGAGACGCCATCGCCCAGCGATGACCAGATCGACGACGCGATGGCCGGCAATCTGTGCCGCTGCGGCACCTACCCCGCCATCCGCGCCGCGATCCATGACGCCGCGCGCGCCCTGTCGGAGGCGTAGCCAATGGCCAGCAGGATCGGCAAGGTCACCCGCCGGACATTGCTTGTCGGCGCCGTGGCGGTCGCGGGTGGCGCGGCCTTCGGCGTGTGGCAGATCCGCCGCCCTCTGGACAACCCGCTCGCGCCCGAGCGCGGCGCCACGCTCAACCCGTTCCTGATCATCGACGGCGACGGCGTCACCATCATCACCCCGCGCGCCGAGATGGGACAGGGCATCCACACGACCCTCGCCGCGCTGGTGGCCGAGGAGCTGGATGTTGCCTGGGAGCAGGTGAAAAGCTGGCACGGCCCGCCATCGGCGAGCTATTTCAACGGCGCGCTGATGCACGCCGCGCTGCCGGTGGCCGAGTATGCGATGACCGGCTGGCAAACCGCGCTGGCCGAGACGCTGGGCCGCGCCTCGCGCGTGCTGGGGCTGCAGGTGACGGGGGGATCGACCTCGACCGTTGACGCGTATGAACGGCTGCGGCTGGCGGGCGCCGGCGCGCGCGAGGCGCTCAAGGCCGTCGCGGCCGAACGGCTGGGGGTCGAGCCCGCCGCGCTGTCGACCGCGGACGGCCACGTCATCGCCCCCGACGGCATCCGCCTGCCCTACGCCGACCTGGCCGAGGCCGCCGCCACCCGCCCCGTGCCCCAGCCCGAGCTGCGCGACCCCTCGCAGTGGCGCCTGCTGGGCCGGTCGCTGCCGCGGCTCGACATGGTGGCCAAGGTCACCGGCACCGCCGAATTCGCCACCGACATCAAGCTGCCGGGGCTGAAATGCGCCGCGCTGCGGCTCTGCCCGCATCTGGGCGGCGGGATGGAGGGCTTCGACCCCGCCCCCGCGCTTGCGGTTGCCGGGGTGGAGGAGGTGATCGACCTTGGCGATGGTGTGGGCGTGGTGGCGCGCAACACCTGGGCGGCGATGCAGGGCGCGGCAGCGGTCGAGGTCACCTGGACGCCTTCGCCCCTGCCGCAGGATACCGACGCGATGCTCGCCCGCATCGCCGAGGCGTTCGAGGGCCGGCACAATTCGCGGATGCGCAACGATGGCGATCCGGAAGGGGCGCTGGCAGGGGCCGCCCCGCTGGAGGTCGAATACCGCGTCCCGTTCCTGCACCATTCCACGATGGAGCCGATGAGCGCGACGGCGTGGCTCCACGACGGCCAGCTGGAGCTCTGGTGCGGCAATCAGGCGCCGCGCCTGCATGTGGACCGCGCCGCCGACGCCGCCGGGATCGACCCCGCGGACGTCACGCTGCACACCACCTACATGGGCGGCGGCTTCGGGCGGCGGGCCGAGAGCGATTTCACCCATTACGCGGCCAAGCTGGCCGCAGCACTCCCCGGCACTCCGATCCGGCTGACCTACTCGCGCGAGGAGGACATGGCGCATGGCTTCTTCCGCCCCGCGGCGATTGCGCGGATGCGCGGCGCGGTGGCCGATGGCCGCGCGGTGGCGTTCGACGCGCAGGTCGCCGCGCCGTCGGTCAGCCAGCAGGCGATCGGGCGGATGACGGGGCGGCGCATGGGCGGTCCCGACAAGGGGCATGTGGAAGGGCTGTTCGACCAGCCCTACGCGATCCCCAACTGCCGCGTGCGCGGCTATCTGGCGGATCTGGACGTGCCGGTGGGGTTCTGGCGCGCGGTCGGGAACTCGCAGAACGCGTTCTTCCACGAGTGTTTCATCGACGAACTCGCCCACGCGGCGGGCGCCGATCCGCTGGCGTTCCGGCTGAGGCATATCCGCGAGCGCCACGCGCCCTCGGCCCGCGTGCTCGAGGCCGTGGCCGAGATGTCGGACTGGGGCAACCCGCCCGAGGGGCACGCGCATGGGGTGGCGTTCACCTTCAGCTTCGGCACCCCCACCGCGCAGGTGGTCGAACTGACGGATACGGGACGCGGGCTGAAGATCACCCGCGCCTGGATCGCCTGCGATCCGGGGCGCGTGCTCGACCCCGCGATCGTGCGCGCGCAGATGGAATCGGGGCTGATCTACGGGTTGTCGGCGGCAGTGACGGGCGAGATCACCTTCGCCGAGGCCGCGGTCGAGCAGCGCAACTTTCCCGATTATGACGCGCTGCGCATGCACACGGCACCACGGATCACGGTGCGCATTCTGGAAGACACCCCGCATATGGGCGGCGTCGGCGAACCCGGCACCCCGCCCGCGGCGCCGGCGCTGGCGAACGCCCTCCATGCCCTGACCGGGACGCGGGCGCGCTCGCTGCCGCTCAAGCACCACGCCGAGTTCATCGTGTAGTCACCAGCCACGGGCGCCCCGCACGCGCACGGCGCGTGCAGCGCCCACGAGGCGCGGCGGTGGGCGGGTGGGAGCGGCTCGTGGGCGCTTTCCCCCGACGTCGGGCAGGGAACGCCCCGTCTCGGGCACGGCGCGCCCTCGGCGGGGCGTGGCCGCGCGCCCGCGCGGCCGGGCGCCGGGATCAGAGGTCGGGATAGATCGGGAAGCGTGCGCAGAGTTCCAGAACTTCGCCCTTCACGCCGTCCTCCACCGCGGCGTTGCCATCCGCGCCATTCTCGGCGAGCCCGTCCACAACCCGCGCGATCCAGTCGCCGATCCGGCGGAATTCGGCCTCGGCGAAGCCGCGGGTGGTCCCCGCCGGCGTGCCCAGCCGCACACCCGAGGTCACCATCGGCTTTTCGGTGTCGAACGGGATGCCGTTCTTGTTGCAGGTGATATGCGCGCGGCCCAGCGCGGCCTCGGTCGCGTTCCCCTTCACGCCCTTGGGGCGCAGGTCCACCAGCAGCAGATGCGTGTCGGTGCCGCCGGTGACGATATCGAGCCCGCGCTGTTGCAACCGATCGCCCAGTGCGCGGGCGTTGGCGATCACCTGGCGCTGGTAGTCCTTGAATTCGGGGCGCAGCGCCTCGGCGAAGGCCACGGCCTTGGCGGCGATCACGTGCATCAGCGGCCCGCCCTGCAGGCCCGGGAAGATCGCGCTGTTGAACTTCTTGGCCAGCGCTTCGTCGTCGCTCAGGATCAGCCCGCCGCGCGGGCCGCGCAGGGTCTTGTGGGTGGTGGTCGTCGCCACATGCGCATGCGGAAACGGCGACGGGTAGTGCCCCGCGGCCACCAGCCCGGCGAAATGCGCCATGTCCACCAGCAGATACGCGCCCACCTTGTCGGCGATGGCGCGGAAGCGCGCGAAATCGAGCGTGCGCGGGATCGCCGAGCCACCGGCGATGATCATCGCGGGGCGGTGTTCGAGCGCCAGCGCCTCGATCTGGTCGTAATCGGGGGTCAGATCATCACGACGCACGCCATATTGCACGGCGTTGAACCATTTCCCCGACAGGTTGGGCCGCGCGCCGTGGGTCAGGTGGCCGCCCGCGTCCAGGCTCATGCCCAGCACGGTGTCGCCGGGCTTGAGCAGCGCCAGCATCACGCCCTGGTTGGCCTGGCTCCCGGAATTGGGCTGAACGTTGGCGAAGCCGCAGCCGAACAGCGCGCAGGCCCGCTCGATCGCGAGGTTCTCGGCGATATCGACATACTGGCACCCGCCGTAATAGCGCCGGCCCGGATAGCCTTCGGCGTATTTGTTGGTCATCACCGAGCCCTGTGCTTCCAGCACGGCGCGGCTGACGATGTTCTCGCTCGCGATCAGTTCGATCTCGTCGCGCTGACGGCCAAGCTCGCGGCTGATGGCGCTGGCGAGTTCGGGGTCGCGGCTCTCCAGGCTGTCGGCGAAGAAACCGGCGCTGCGATGGGTGATGTTCATGGGGCCTCCTTGCGCGTCACGCACGTGGTTGGGGGGCCACATACCCCATTCGCCCCGCTTGGCAAACGCCGAAAGCGACGCATTGCTGCGACAAAGCGGGCGCAGGCTTGCCAATCGCGCCAGCGCGGGCGACAAGGTGTCGCGCGAAGCTCGCCCCGCAGGACCGCCAATGCCCCGCCCGAAGATCGCCTTCACGGCCAGCCCCGCCGAGGACGCCCAGGCCGCGCTGGCGGAGCTGACCGGCCATTACGGCCAGTTGCCCGCCGAAGCGGCCGATGTGATCGTGGCGCTGGGCGGCGACGGGTTCATGCTGGCCACGCTGCACGCGACCGAGCATCTGGACATCCCCGTCTACGGCATGAACCGCGGCACCGTGGGCTTTCTGATGAACAGCTACAGCGCGCGGGGCCTGCCCGCGCGGCTGGAGCGGGCCGAGCGCGCGCTGATCAACCCGCTGCGCATGACCGCGCACACGGCGGCCGGCGACGTCACGCAATCACTGGCCATCAACGAGGTGTCGCTGCTGCGTCAGGGCCCGCAGGCGGCGAAGCTGCGCATCTGGGTGGACGGGCGGCTGCGGCTGGAGGAACTCGTCTGCGACGGGGCGCTGATCTGCACGCCCGCCGGGTCCACCGCCTACAACTATTCGGCGCATGGGCCGATCCTGCCGATCGGTGCCGAGGTGCTGGCCATAACCCCCGTCGCCGCCTTCCGCCCGCGGCGGTGGCGCGGGGCGCTGGTGCCGAAATCCGCGCAGGTCAGCTTCGAGGTCCTGTCGCCGCACAAGCGCCCGGTGATGGCCGATGCCGACAGCCGCTCGGTCCGCGACGTGCTGCGCGTGGACGTGGCGTCCGAGCCCGCGATCACGCACCGGCTGCTGTTCGACCCCGGCCACGGGCTGGAGGAACGGCTGATCCGCGAGCAGTTCAGCTGAGAAACACGTGTGAGCGGGCCCCCGGCGGCCCGCCACGCGGAGCTTCGGGCTGCGGGGCACGCCCGTCCCCGCGTCAGAACCGGTCCTTGCGGCGGCGGATTTCGGCGAAGACCTCGGCGTCGGGGGCGCCCGTCATGCCCAGCGCGGCCTTCACCGCCGGCTCGCGCGCGCGCAGGAACGGGTTGGTGCGCCGCTCCAGCGCCAGCGGCACCACGGCCATCGGCCTGCCCTCGGCGCGGTCGGGGGCGATGCGCTCGGCGCGGGCCTTCAGGTCGGCATTGCCGGGCTCGATGCTGAGCGCGAACGCCGCGTTCGCGTCCATGTAATCATGCCCCGAGGCGATCAGCGTCTCGCCGTCCAGCGCATCGAGCCGCATCAGGCTGTCCCACATCTGCGCCGCGGTGCCCTCGAACAGCCGCCCGCAGCCCAGCGCCATCAGGCTGTCGCCGGTGAAGGCCAGCCCGCTGTCGGGGAAGTGATACGCCACATGCCCGACGCTGTGCCCCGACACATCGATCACCCGCGCCGATTCGCGGCCCACCTGCACGCGGTCCCCCGGCGCCACCGCCAGATCGAGCGCGGGCAGCCGGTGCGCATCCGCCGCCGCGCCCACCACGCGCGCGCCGGTGGCGGCGCGCAACACGTCCACGCCGCCGATGTGATCGTCATGGTGATGCGTGATCAGGATATGGCTCAGCCTGCGCCCGGTCTCGTCCAGCGCGGCCTGCACCGCGGCTGCGTCGGGGACATCGATCACCGCCGTGTCATCGGTGTCGGGGTCGTGGATCAGATAGGCGTAATTGTCCGACAGGCAGGGGATCGCGCGCAGGATGAAAGGCATGGTTTCTCCGACAGGTTTCCGCTTAGACTGCGGTCAGCCTGCGACACCTGCGCCGGGGGATCAATGCATCTCGACGTCACCGATCTGCGCGCGTTCTACTACACCACCACGCTGGGGCGCACGGCGCAGAAGGCGGTGCGCGACCAGATCGTGGCCATGTGGCCCGAGGCGCGCGGGCTGTCGGTGGCAGGCTTCGGCTTCGCCGCGCCCGCGCTGCGCCCGTATCTGGCCTCGGCGCGCCGGGTTGTGGTGCTGATGCCCGGCCAGCAAGGCGTGATGCACTGGCCCGCCGAGATGGACAATCATTCGGTCCTGGTCGAGGAAACGCGCTGGCCGCTGGCCACCGACAGCATCGACCGGCTGCTGGTGATGCACGGGCTGGAGAATTCCGAACGCCCCGCCGCGATGCTGGAGGAATGCGCCCGCGTGCTGGCGCCGGGCGGCGAGGCGCTGTTCGTGGTGCCCAACCGGCTGGGCCTGTGGGCGCGGCGCGAGGGCACGCCGTTCGCATTGGGCCGGCCCTTTTCGCTCAGCCAGATCGAGGCGCAGCTTGCCGCGCATGGCTTCACCCCCGCGGACCACGTCGCGGCGCTGTTCTTCCCGCCGCGCGCGACCCCGTTCTGGCTGCGCGCGGCGCGGGTGATCGAACGCATGGGGCGGCGGCTGTCGCGCTATCATGCCGGGGGCGTGCTGCTGGTGCGCGCTCGGCTCGAACGGCCGGGGCGTCCGCGCTCGGGGCTGCGCGACGCCGTGCGCCGCCCGCTGCGCGTGCTCGACGGGGTCGCCCAGCCCGGCGGCGCGCGCCCGGCGCTGAACCGGGACCGCGCGCCGCACACCACCGATGCGCGGCGGCCGGGGCGCTGAGCGGCCCTGCATGAGCGGCCCTGCATCCGGCACCCGCACGCGGAGTTGCTGCGGCGCGGCATCCGCGCCGCGCGCCGCTTTCGCAAGGGTCACGCGCGGGTGACCTTCGCTGTTGCGGCGACGTGAGGGCTCTGCTAAACCCGCGCCGGATTTGCAACGCCAAGTGACGCACCGCTCCCTGCCGCCACAGCACGGCGCAGGCACCGGGGCCGACAGACATCGAAAGGGTGGACGTGTCCGAACCAGCTTCGATTTCCTCAGGCATCGCCAAGCGCTATGCCACCGCCGTTTTCGATCTTGCCAGGGAAGCCGACGCCCTTGCCGCGCTGGAAGGCGACATCGCCACCCTGGAAGCCGCGTTGCGCGACAGCGCCGACTTCCGTGTGCTGATCGCCTCGCCCGTCTATTCGCGCGACGACCAGTCCCGCGCGGTGCTGGCGATCGCCGGGAAGGCGAAGCTGAGCCAGACGATGACCGGCGCGCTGGGGCTTATGGCGTCCAAGCGGCGGCTGTTCACGCTGCCGGCGATGCTGAAGGGCCTGCGCGCCCTGATCGCCGAGGAAAAGGGCGAAGTCACCGCCGAAGTGACCGCGGCGCGCGCGCTCAGCGACGCCCAGCAGGCCGAGCTTGCGAAGGTGCTCAAGGCGCGCATCGGCAAGGATGTCATGCTCTCGATGGCCGTCGATGAAAGCCTCATCGGCGGTCTTGTTGTCAAAGTGGGCTCCCGGATGATCGACACCTCGATCCGCTCGAAGCTCGCGGCTCTCCAGAATACAATGAAAGAGGTCGGATAAATGGGTATCCAAGCAAGCGAGATCTCCGCGATCCTCAAGGAGCAGATCAAGAATTTCGGCCAGGAGGTCGAGGTCGCCGAGGTCGGCCGCGTGCTGTCGATCGGCGACGGGATCGCGCGCGTGCACGGGCTGGACTCGGTCCAGGCCGGCGAGATGGTCGAATTCCCCGGCGGCATCCGCGGCATGGCGCTGAACCTGGAAGCCGACAATGTGGGCGTGGTGATCTTCGGCGACGACCGCGGCATCAAGGAAGGCGACACCGTCCGCCGCACCAAATCCATCGTGGACGTGCCCTGCGGCGACGCGCTGCTGGGCCGCGTGGTGGACGGGCTGGGCAACCCGATCGACGGCAAGGGCGAGA
>PUOA01000042.1 GCA_003551925.1 Paracoccaceae bacterium | reverse complement strand
CGCGGAAATCACCGAAATACTTCGTGATCGCCGCCGTCAGCGTCGTCTTGCCGTGGTCAACATGGCCAATCGTGCCAACGTTCACATGCGGCTTGTTGCGTTCGAACTTCTGCTTTGCCATGCCTTCGGCACCCCGTTGTTGAGGGGTCACAGCCGACCCCGGATCGTTCTCGCGCGCCGCATTACTCATTGGGCGGGAAAAAATCAAGCGCGTGTTGCGCGGGGGGCTGCGGGTGTCAGTCGGCGGACAGACGCGCGGCCAGCTCGGCGCGCAGGCGATCGGCCTCGGCTTCGGCGGTGCGGCGCTCGGTAGCGGCGGCGGTGATCTCGGCGTCGAGCGCATCGACCCGCGCGCGGCGGTCGCGATCGGCGGCGCTGTCGGTGCCCAGCGCGGTGATGACGCCCACCAGCCGCTCCTGCTCGGCACTCAGATCGTCCTCGAGCGCGCGCAGCCGCTGGGCGTCGCGGCGCAGCGCCTCTATCCGGCTGCGCAGCGCGGCCAGTTCGGCCAGCAGCGCGCGCGCCGCGTCGTCGGGGGCGTCGCGCTGCCAGCGGCTCAGCGCCGCGGCGTCGAGATCGGCCAGCGCGATCCGGCGCAGGCGCGGCTGGCGCTCATGGACCTCGAACACGGTCAGCGCGCCGGGGGGGACGTCGACCTCCCAGCGTGTCGCGTCGAGCCGTTCCTCGCCGCCTTCGGTCAGCAGGTCCCAGTCGGAGTCGCGCGGGTGGTCCAGCGTCAGGGTGCGCGCGCGGTCGGCGGCGCCGTCGATGCGGTAGCGCGTGCGCCGCTCCAGATCCTCGCGCAGCTCCATCACGCCGTCGCGGATGCGCAGCTCGCGCACGCGCTCGGTGCGGCTGGTCTCTTCGGCGATGGTGATGGCGGTGTCGCGGGCGAAGTCGACCACCGCCTGCGCGCCGGGGGCAAGCTCGGGGACCATGGCGTCGCCGGCATGGCCGCGCCCGTCCTCGTAGAGCGTCAGCACGCCCGCGGGCAGGCGCAGCGGCAGCGGGTTCTCCAGTTCGAGCGCCAGTTGCGGGTGCCGCGCGCCGGCGCCGCCGCGATGCACCAGCCGCCGCGCATCGGCCAGCGTCTCGCGCAGGAAGGGCAGGCTGATCATCTCGCCCGCCGCCAAGGTCACCGGGGCCTGCAGCATGAAGCGGGTGAAGCTGGCGCCGTCATCGGCCTGCGCGTCGGCGACCGCGTGCTCGGGCGCGGCCAGCGCGCGGCGCGGCGCGTCGGCGGCCAGCATCTCGGGGGCGAAGGCGGCGTCCGGCGCCGGGAGCCGGTCATAAAGCGGCACCCGCAGCGCCTGCACCGCGCCGGTGGCCAGCGTCAGGTCCACCGCGTCCCAGTCGTGCCCGGTGGTGTTCTCGACCACCGCCCAGCCGGTCAGTTCCAGCCCGTCGTCGCGCTCGACCGCGCGCCAGGCGGTCCGCCACTGCGGGGCGTCCTGCAGCCAGCTCAGCGCGACCTCGCGGTCGGCAGGGTCCGCGCTGTCGATCCGCACCGGGATCAGCCCGCCATTCGCCGCCGCGCGCTGCGCCTCCAGCGCACGGTCGAGCACCGCCTGATCCGCGGCGTCGGTCAACCGCACCGCCAGCGCCGGGCTCAGGTTGAACGCGTGGAGCGTGCCGGCATCGTCGCGCAGGCTCAGAACATGGCAGCGCCCGGCCTCGCAATCGCGCGCGGCCACGCCCATCAGCCGGCCGCGCAGGGTAACGCCGCGACGCTCGGCCTCGACCCCGGCGCCGGTGAAGGCGCCCAGCAGCCGGGCGCGGTCGGCCAGCGCGTCCGCGTCGATGGGCAACAGGTCGAACGCGTCCTGCAGCGCGCCGGGGCCCGGCAGGCGCAGTTCGGGCAGCGCGCCGACGGGGTCGGCGATCACCGCCGATTTCAGGAACGCATCAAGGTCGCCGCGCCGCAGCGACAGCGTCAGGCCGTCCTCGCCCTGCCGGCCCGTGGCCTCGAGCAGCGCGGTGCCGGCGGTGGACAGCGTCACCGCGCGGATGTCGACCTCGGCTGCAACCGGCGCGGCCAGCAGCAGCGCCACACCTCCGGCCAGCGCCCCCCGTCGGATGGTCATGCCATGCTCCCTCTGATCCCCTGGTGCAGCCTACGCCCACGCCCGCCAACCGGGCAAGGGCCGGTGCCGCACGTTCGCGCGATGGCGCTGGACGGCCCGCGCGGGCGGGGCTAGACACGGGGCCATGTCCGACGACAGCGACCTCACCGCCCCCGACGACCCGCCGCCGCTTTCCGAGCCGCTGCGCCGCGCGCTGGGCGAGCGCTATCTGCAATACGCGCTGTCGACGATCATGCACCGCGCGTTGCCCGACGCGCGCGACGGGCTGAAGCCGGTGCATCGCCGCATCCTGTTCGCCATGCGCGAGTTGCGGCTGTCGCCCACCGGCGCGTTCCGCAAATCCGCCAAGATCACCGGCGACGTGATGGGCAATTACCACCCGCATGGCGACGCGGCGATCTACGACGCGATGGTGCGGCTGGCGCAGGATTTCGCCATGCGCTACCCGCTGGTGGACGGTCAGGGCAATTTCGGCAACATCGACGGCGACAACCCCGCCGCCGCGCGCTACACCGAGGCGCGGATGGCGGCGCCGTCCGAACGCCTGCTGGACGGGCTGGCCGAGAACGCCGTCGACTTCCGCCCCAACTATGACGGCACCCTGACCGAGCCCGAGGTGCTGCCGGCGGCGTTTCCCAACCTGCTGGCCAATGGCGCGAGCGGGATCGCCGTGGGGATGGCCACCAACGTGCCGCCGCACAACCTCGATGAGCTGATCGAGGGCGCCTGCGCGCTGATCGACCGCCCCGAGCTTGACGACGCCGCGCTGATGCGGCTGATCCCCGGCCCCGATTTCCCCACCGGCGGCGTGATCGTGGAGCCGCCCGAGAGCATCGCCGCCGCCTATGCCTCGGGCCGCGGGTCGATCCGGCTGCGCGCGCGCTGGGAGGTCGAGCCGCTGCCGCGCGGCGCGTGGCAGGTGGTGGTCACCGAGATCCCCTATCAGGTGCCGAAGTCGCGGCTGATCGAGAAGCTGGCCGAGCTGATCCAGACCCGCAAGGTGCCGCTGCTGGCCGATGTGCGCGACGAAAGCGCCGACGATGTGCGCATCGTGCTGGAGCCGCGCTCGCGCACCGTGGAGCCCGAGATGATGATGGGCCTGCTGTTCCGCAACAGCGATCTGGAGACGCGGTTCGGGCTGAACATGAACGTGCTGATCGACGGGCGCACGCCGAAGGTGTGTTCGCTGCGCGAGGTGCTGCGCGCGTTCCTCGACCACCGGCGCGACGTGTTGCGGCGGCGGTCCGAGCACCGGCTGGGCAAGATCGACCACCGGCTCGAGGTGCTCGAGGGCTTCATCGTCGCGTATCTGAACCTCGACCGGGTGATCGACATCATCCGCTACGACGAGGCCCCGCGCGACGCGCTGATGCGCGAGGTCTGGGGCCGCGATTTCCCCCGCGCGATGTCCGAGGCCGATTACGTCCCCCCCGCCCCGGGCGAGGGCGAGCTGTCCGAAGTGCAGGCCGAGGCGATTCTGAACATGCGCCTGCGCTCGTTGCGCCGGCTGGAGGAGCTGGAGCTGCGGCGCGAGCGCGACGCGCTGATCCGCGAGCGTGCCGAAATCGAGGACCTGCTGGCCTCGGAGCGCCTGCAATGGAAGCGCATCATCCGCGAGCTGCGCGCCGTGCAGGCCGAGTTCGGCAAGGGCACCGCCGCCGGCGCGCGCCGCACCGGCTTTGCCGAGGCCGGCGAGGCCGAGGAGGTCCCTGTCGAAGCGATGATCGACCGCGAGCCGGTGACCGTGGTGTGCTCGAAGATGGGCTGGATCCGCGCCATGAAGGGGCATGTCGCGCTCGATCAGGAGTTCAAGTTCAAGGACGGCGACGCCGGCCGCTTCGTGTTCCACGCCGAGACCACCGACAAGCTGGTGCTACTGGGCTCGACGGGGCGGTTCTACACGCTGCCCGTGGCCAGCCTGCCCGGCGGGCGCGGCATGGGCGAGCCGGTGCGGCTGATGGTCGACCTGCCCAACGAGGCCGAGATCGTCGCGCTGTTCGTCCACCGCCCCGGCGTGCGGCTGATCGTGGCCTCCACCGCCGGCGACGGCTTCGTGGTCCCCGCCGACGAGGTGCTGGCGCAGACGCGCGCGGGTCGGCAGGTGCTCAACGTCAAGGCGCCGGCGCGCGCGCTGTGCGTGCGCCCGCTGCAGGGCGATCACATCGCCGTGGTGGGCGAAAACCGCAAGCTGCTGGTGTTCCCGGCCGCCGAGCTGCCCGAGATGACCCGCGGCAAGGGCGTGCGGCTGCAGAAATATCGCGATGGCGGGCTGTCGGACCTGACCAGCTTCGATCTGGCCGACGGGCTGCGCTGGAAGGACCCCGCCGGGCGCACACGGCACGAACCCGACCTGACCGACTGGTTGGGCAAGCGCGCCGGCGCCGGCCGCATGGCCCCGCGCGGGTTTCCGCGTGACAACCGTTTCGCCTGATCGCGCGGCCGGCCCCTGCATTGTCTGACGCGCCCGGATCGGCTAACAGGGAACGTGCACGCTCATAGCAAAGGCTCGCTGTTCCATGTTCCGATCCGCCACCACGCTGACCCGACGCGCCGCGCTGCTGGGCGCGGCCCTGCTGCTTTCTGCCTGCGCGTCGGGGGCGCAGCTGGGCGCAGAGCGGGCCGAGCTGGGCGATTTCCGGCTGGGCCACGCCATCGTGGTGGCCGAAAACGCGACCATCGGGCCGGCCTCGCGCCGCGCTGATCCGGCGGACTGGGAGGCGTCGATCACCTCGGAACTGCAGCGCCGCTTCGGCCGCTACGATGGCGACACCTTCTATCACATCGCGGTGGCCGTGCAGGGCTATGTGCTTGCCGTTCCGGGGATCCCGTTGGTGGCCGCACCGCGCTCGGCGCTGATCGTGGCGGTGACGATCTGGGATGACGAGGCCGGCGGCAAGATCAACGAGCGCCCGCACCGGATCACCGTGCTCGAAAGCCCGTCGGGCGAGACGCTGGTCGGCTCGGGGCTGACGCAGACCGCCGAACAGCAGATGCAGAACCTGTCGCAGAACGTCGCCGCGTCGATCGAACGCTGGATGGCGTCGAACCCCGACTGGTTTCGCCCGCGCCCCGAAGCCGAGCGACCCGACAACGCGGCAACCCTGAGCCCGGACGCCATCGCGGCACAGACGCCCGACGCCTGAGCGTCGCTGAAAAATCCTTCGTGTGCGGGGGCGTGCGGCCTTCCGCGCGCGGCATGCGGCGGGTAATCTGGTCGCATGGATATAGCGATCCTGACGGGGTTTGTCGCCGCACTTTTCATCATCATCGGATTGGGCGAGCCGTTGGCCGCGCGACTGCGGCTGCCGTTCACGGTGATCCTGGCCGGTATCGGCGTGGTGCTCGGGCTGGTTGCGGGGCTGCTGCCGACGCTCGAGTTGCCCGCGGCGCTGGCCCCGATCACCCAGATCATCGGCGAAGTCCCGATCCGCGCCGACACGTTCCTGTTCGTGTTCCTCCCGACGCTGCTGTTTCAGGTGGCGCTGGGGCTGAACCTGCGGCGGATGGCCGATGACTGGGTGCCGATCCTGGTGCTGGCCGTGCTGGCGGTGGTGGTGTCGACCTTCGCCATCGGCTACGCGCTCTACCAGGTGGCGGCGCTGTCGCTGGTGGCCTGCCTGCTGATCGGCGCGATCGTGTCCACAACCGACCCGTCGGCGGTGGTGAGCCTGTTTCGCAACATCGCCGCGCCGCAGCGGCTGACCCGGATCGTCGAGGGCGAGAGCCTGCTCAACGACGCCGCCGCGATCGCGCTGTTCGCGCTGTTTCTCAACATCATGCTGCCCTCGCGCCCGTCGCCGGGTGCGCTCGAGGCGCTGCTGCAACTGCCGGTGCTGTTCGTGGGCGGCGCGGCGATCGGCTGGCTGGTGGCGCGGGTGCTGATCTGGCTGATCCGGGTGATCGCGACGCATCCGCTCTCGCAGGTGTCGCTGTCGGTGGCGATCCCCTATGTCGCCTATGTGCTGGCCGAGCGCGCCATCGGCGCCTCGGGGGTGATCGCGGTGGTGGTGGCGGGGATGACGCTGAACCTGATGGGCCCGGCGCGCATCCCGCCGGTCGCCTGGGGTTACCTGCGCGAGGTCTGGGACCTGCTGGCGCACTGGGCGGGCGCGCTGGTGTTCGTGCTGGCCGCGCTGCTGATCCCGCAGCTTCTGGGTGCGGCGAAACCGGGCGATCTGCTGCTTCTGGGCGTGGTGATCGCGGCGGCAGTGGCGGCGCGGGTGGCGATCCTGTTCGGGGTGATGCCGATCCTGACCGCGCTGCGGCTGTCGCCGCGGATCGACGCGCCCTATCGCGTGGCGATCCTGTGGGGCGGGCTGCGCGGGGCGGTCACGCTGGCGCTGGCGCTGGCTGTCACCGAAAACCCCGCAGTTCCGACCGAGGTCAAGCGGCTGGTCGGCATCCTCGCCACCGGCTTCGTGCTGTTCACGCTGATCGTGCAGGGCACCACACTGCGCATGATGCTGCGGCTGCTGGGGCTGGACCGGCTGTCACCGCTGGACGGGGCGCTGTCCAAGCAGGTGATCGCGGTGGCGCTGCAGAACGTGCGCGAGGATGTGGCCGAACTGACCAGCCGCAACGAACTCCCGCGCGAGGTCACGCGGTCCGAGGCCAAGCGCTTCGCCGAGCGGCTGGACAAGGCCATTCAGGAAACCGAGGACGACACCCGCATCCAGGACCGCGACCGCATCACGCTGGGGCTGGTCGCGCTGGCGGGGCGCGAGCGCGACCTGATCCTCGAGAATTTCCGCCAGCAGCTGATCTCGATGCGGCAGGTCGAGGCGATGCTGTCCGATGTCGACCGGCTGATCGAGCGCACGCGCAGCGGCGGGCGGACCGAATACCGCCGCGCGGGGCGCGAGGCGCTGGGCCGGGGGCGGCTGTTCACGCTCGCGGTGTGGCTGAACAACCGGCTGCGGATCTCGGGGCCGCTGGCCGCGCAGGCGGCGGACCGGTTCGAGATCCTGCTCTATCAGCGCCAGATCCTGCGCGAATTGCACGGCTATCTGGACAGCAAGATCGTGCGCGTCCACGGCCGGCGCGTGGCCGAGTTGCTGCACGAGCTGCTCGACCGCCGCATGTCCGACACCGAAAACGCGATCGAGGGGCTGCGCCTGCAATATCCGGGCTACGCCGAACAGCTGGAGCGCCAGTTCATCCGCCGCACGGCGCTGCGGCTGGAGGAACGCGAATACGATCAGCTGCGCGATGACGGGCTGATCGGACCCGAGTTGCATGCCACGCTCACCGCGCGGCTGGCGCGGATGCGCGCCGATGCCGACATCCGCCCGCCGCTGGATCTGGCGCTGCAGAAGTCCGAGCTGGTCTCGCGTCTGGAGCTGTTCAAGAGCCTGAGCAAGGTCCAGCAGCGGCGGCTCGCGCGCGCGCTCAAGGCGATCTACCCGGCCCCGGGCGACGTCCTGATCCGCAAGGGCGAGACCGCGCGCAGCATCTTCTTCATCGCCTCGGGCGCGGTCGAGGTCGATGCCGCCGGCCAGCGCACCCGGCTGGGGCGCGGCGACATGTTCGGCCAGCTGGCGGTGCTCGCCCGCCACCGTCGGCGCGCGCAGGTGACGGCGCTCACACATTCGACCATCCTTGTTCTGGACGAGACCCGCTTCAAGCGGCTGCTCGAATCCAGCCCCGAATTGCGCGCGGTCGTCCGCGACAGCGCGCGTGTGCGCGGCGTGACGCTGCCGCGCGGCACCCTTCCGCAACGGCGCGACCGTCCGGAGGCAGGCTGACCGTCCGGCGGTCTGCAACACCTTCTGGCGATCCGGTCGCATGGGCGCGCGGTGGGGGCTCACGGGTCCGCCCGCACAAGCAGCCCCCGACCCTGCGCAGAACCGGCTTCGCCGCCGCAGGGGGTCCACGGGTCATGTCTGGCCGCCCCCTGTCGACACGTCGCCGGCCCCCGGCGATCGCCGACCTGTCGACAGGGGGCGGCGCTCCGCATTCCCCTGACCCGCGCCCGAAGCCATCAAGCGACGCCCGCGTGATACTGCGCCCGGGGCACCCGCGGCCGCGCGCGCCGCGCCCGACACTGGCGGTGCGGGCATGCAGCCGCTTCGCAAGCGCGACGCCCCGGCGCAAAGCCTGCGTCCCCCGCACGCGCGGCACGAGATGTGCCCGACAGGGACCCCGGCCCCCGCGCATCTGCGAAAGGGCCGACGGGACCGATCAGCCCGCGTGCCCGTCGAATTCGAACAGCACCGCCGAGACATCGTCGCGCAATTCGTCGCGCCCGTTCCAGCGGCCGAGTTCCCAGTCCAGCGCCTCGAGCAGTTCGGGTCCGCGGATGAATCGCAGTTTGCGCATGATGCGTGTCAGCCCCTCCTCGCCGAGCTCGGCCCCGTCGGGGTTGGTGCTTTCGGTGATGCCGTCAGAGTAGATCAGCAGCCGATCCCCCGGAGCGAGGCGCACATCGGTCGCGGTATAGCTTGCGTCTTCCAGCAGGCCCACGGGCAGGCCGCCCTGCCCGAGGAAGGCGATGCTGCCATCGGCCCGCTGGACCAGAGGGTGCGGATGCCCGGCCTGGACCAGCCGCACCTGCCCACTGGCCAGATTGGCGGCGGCGTAGCACAGCGTGCAGTAGTGTTCGGTCTCGAGCTCGGACAGCAAAAGGGTGTTCAGCCGCGCCGCGACGGTGTCGGGCGGGCGTCCCGCGACCTGCTGGCCGGTCCGGCGCAGCGCGATGTTCTGGCTGTGTGCGGTGCCCGAGAACAGCCCCGCGAGCCGCGCGCACATCAGCGCCGAGGTCACGCCGTGCCCCGCGACATCGATTCCGTAAAGCCCGAGTTCGGTGGGCGAGATCTGGAAGAACCCCACCATGTCGCCCCCCACATGCCCGGACGGCCGCAGCATCAGCGACACCGCCGAGTCGCCGATGCGGCGATGGCGTTCGGGGATCAGCGATTGCTGCAGCTTGCGCGCCTCGATCAGGTCGCGGTCGAGTGCGCTGTAGAGCGCGCGCAGCTCGGTCAGCGTGGCGGTCATCTGGCGATTGCTCTCGCGCAGGTCGCGTTCCATCCGGAGCAGCCGCTCGGCGGCACCGATTCGCGCGCGGAGTTCATCCCCGCTCACGGGTTTGGTCAGGAAATCATCGGCACCGACATCGAGCCCGCGCGACACCGCGCCAGCCTCGTTCCTCGAGGTCAGCAGGATGAAATAGCCATACGCCTCGCGCTCGAGCGCGCGAAAGGCGCGACAGAAGGCGAGGCCATCCATGCCGGGCATCATCCAGTCCGACAGAACCAGATCGAACTGCGCTTCGCCGCACAGCGCGAGCGCCTCGTCCCCGGTGGCGGCCTCCACGATCTCGTAGCCCAGCGCGCGCAGTTGCCGCGACAGAAGCGCCCGCTGCGAGCGGCTGTCATCCACCACCAGAATGCGACGAATCACTTGCCCGTCGACCACGCTGGGCTGATTCAGAGAGAGCAGCGACATTCACCCGTCCAGATTGTTGCAGCCTGCCGGAGAGCGCCCCGGTCACGTGCATTGATGCCGCCGGTGTCTTAAGATCGCGTGAAGCGGGGCGGGGGTCGGGGCCGGGGCCGCCGCGGATCGCCGCCGAGGATCGCCGCCGGGGCTCGCCGTCCGAAACCCGGTCTTAACCGGTCTGCGCCAGTCTGAGCCAGTCTGAGCCAGTCTGCGCACAGCGCAAGGAGATGACACATGATCGACTGGACCCGCATGAACGAACTGCGCGCCGATGTCGGCGCCGACGCCATGGCCGAGCTCATGGCGCTGTTCGTGCAGGAAATGGACGACGCGGTGGCCGCACTGTGCCCGAACGCCCCCCCGCAGTCAGTTGCGGCCGACCTGCATTTCCTGCGCGGGGCCGCAGCCAATATCGGGCTTGTCGACGTCGTCGCGCAGTGCGAGGCCGGCGAGGCCACCGCGCGTGCGGGCACTCCGTTGCCCGACGGCACGATCGAGCAGCTGCGCGCCGCCTACGCGGCGGCGCGCGCCGAGCTTGTGCGGACGGTTCCGGGGATGACCGAGCCGACCGATCCGTAGTCCGCGCTCAGCCTTCCGGCAGCAGGAAGGGCTGCAGCCGCGCGCGGACCGCGGCGGGCATCGCGGTGGACCCACGCGTGCGCGGGTCGAAGAACACCTCGACCACGTCATAGGTGGCGTGGAGCGCCCCGGTGTCGGCGTGCAGCATGCGCAGATGGAAGCCGCAGCTTTTGGTGCCGATGCGCTGCACCGCGCCGTCGATGGCGATCAGATCGCCGGCGGTGAGTTCGCGCACGAAGCCGGTCGTCGCCCGGGCGGTGACCGTGTGCACGCCGTGCTCGGCCTGCATCGCCGAGTAGGGCAGCCCCAGCCGTGTCCACATGTGATAGACCGCGTCGTCGAAGAAGGGCGCGTAATGGCGCACGTTCATGTGGCCGAAATGGTCGTGATGCCACGGGTGGACCACGCCACGCAGCAGGTCGAGGCGCGCGGGAGTGTCGGGCATGTCAGGGCCTCCTGCCGGGGTTGGGTGCCCCGGACTACCCCGCCACCCGCCGCCAGATCAACAGCCCCGCGCCCGGAAACGGCAGGCTGCGCCCGACCACGAAGATCCGCCACGACCACCAGCGCGATCAGATAGGCAAGGATGAACGCCCCGCCGCCGTTTTTGCCGACCATGCAGGGAAAGCGCCAGAAGTTCCCCAGCCCTACCGCCGCGGCCGCCATCGACAAGACGAACGCGGGCTCCGACGACCACTGCGCGCGCGCCCCGGCGCTTCGGTGTTCATGCGTCATGCCCCCTTCTTCGGCCTTCAGCTATGCGTCCGCGCGGGAATTGCAAACCGCCGGCCACTTGCCGCGCCTCGGCAAAGACTCTAGACGATGGGCGCCCTGGAACCACGGAGCCGCAGATGACCGCACCCCGCAAAGTCGTGCTTGCCTATTCGGGCGGGCTGGATACCTCGATCATCCTGAAATGGTTGCAGGTCGAATATGGTTGCGAGGTGGTCACGTTCACCGCCGATCTGGGCCAGGGCGAGGAGCTGGAGCCCGCGCGCAGGAAGGCCGAGCTTCTGGGGATCGCCCCCGAGAACATCTATATCGAGGACGTGCGCGAGGAGTTCGTGCGCGACTTCGTGTTCCCGATGTTCCGCGCAAACGCGGTTTATGAAGGGCTCTATCTGCTGGGCACCTCGATCGCGCGGCCGCTGATCTCCAAGCGACTGGTCGAGATCGCGGCCGAGACCGGCGCCGACGCGGTCGCCCACGGCGCCACCGGCAAGGGCAACGACCAGGTGCGCTTCGAGCTCAGCGCCTATGCGCTCAACCCCGACATCCGGGTGATCGCGCCGTGGCGCGAGTGGGACCTGTCCAGCCGCACGAAGCTGATCGACTTCGCCGAGGCGCACCAGATCCCGATCGCGAAGGACAAGCGCGGCGAGGCGCCGTTCAGCGTGGACGCGAACCTGCTGCACACCTCGTCCGAGGGCAAGGTGCTTGAAGACCCCGCGCAGGACGCGCCCGATTACGTCTACCAGCGCACCACCAACCCCGAGGACGCGCCCGACACGCCCGAATACATCGAGATCGGGTTCGAGCGCGGCGACGCGGTCAGCATCAACGGCGAGGCGCTGTCGCCCGCCGCACTGCTCACGCGGCTCAACGAGCTGGGCGGGCGGCACGGCTGCGGGCGGCTCGATCTGGTCGAAGGCCGCTTCGTGGGCATGAAATCGCGCGGCATCTACGAAACGCCGGGCGGGACATTGCTGCTGGAAGCGCATCGCGGGATCGAACAGATCACGCTGGATCGTGGCGCGGCGCATCTGAAGGATGAACTCATGCCGCGCTACGCCGAACTCATCTACAACGGGTTCTGGTTCAGCCCCGAACGCGAGATGCTGCAGGCGGCCATCGACGCCTCGCAGCGCCACGTGACGGGGACCGTGCGGCTGAAGCTCTACAAGGGATCCGCGCGCACCGTGGGGCGCTGGTCCGAGCACAGCCTGTATTCCGAGGCGCATGTGACGTTCGAGGATGACGCCGGCGCCTATGACCAGAAGGACGCCGAGGGCTTCATCAAGCTCAACGCGCTGCGGCTGAAGCTTCTGGCGGCGCGCGACCGGCGGCTGGGCTGAATTCCGCGCGCGCAGGCGGCGGGGGGGTTGACGGCGCGCCCGCCGCGCCCCCATCCTGCGGCAACTGGAGAGGCGCATGACCCATCACCGCCCCGTCGTGCTGTGCATCCTCGATGGCTGGGGGCTGTCGGACCGCACCGACGGCAACGCCATCGCGCAGGCCCGCACGCCGAATTTCGACCGCGTCATGGCGACCTGCCCCACCGCGCGGCTGGTCACGCATGGCCGCGATGTGGGCCTGCCCGCCGGGCAGATGGGCAATTCCGAGGTCGGACACACCAATATCGGCGCGGGCCGCGTGGTGGCGATGGATCTGGGCCAGATCGATCTGGCGGTCGAGGATGGCTCGTTTGCCGAAAACCCCGCGCTGCGCGGGTTCATCGAGAAGCTGCGCGCCTCGGGCGGGACGGCGCATCTGATGGGCGTGGTCTCGGATGGCGGCGTGCACGGGCACATCGCGCACCTGCAGGCGGCAGTGGCCGCGATCACCGGCGCGGGCGTGCCGGTGGCGATCCACGCCATCACCGACGGGCGCGACGTGGCGCCGAGTTCCGCCAAAGGCTTCATCGACACGCTGAGCGCGTCGCTGCCCGAGGGCGCGCATGTGGCCACCGTCATCGGGCGCTACTGGGCGATGGACCGCGACCGGCGCTGGGACCGCGTGGAACGCGCCTTCGCCGCCATCGTTCGTGCCCGCGCCGAGCACCGCGCCCCCGACGCCGCCACCGCCGTGGCCCAGGCTTACGCGCGCGGCGAAACCGACGAGTTCATCGCCCCCACCGTGATCGACGGTCATGCCGGCGTGCAGGGCGCGGACGGGTTCTTCTGCCTCAACTTCCGCGCCGACCGCGCGCGCGAGATCCTCGCCGCGCTGGGTGCGCCGTCCTTCACCGGGTTCGAGCGCGGCCACCTGCCCGACTGGGAGGCGCTGCTGGGCATGGTCGAATACTCGGACGCGCACAACGCCTTCATGACCACCGCTTACCCCAAGCGGCGCATCGACAACACGCTGGGCGCCTGGGTCGCCGCGCACGGGTTGCGCCAGTTCCGCCTGGCCGAGACCGAGAAATACCCCCATGTGACCTTCTTCCTCAACGGCGGGCGCGAGGAGCCCGAGGAGGGTGAGGACCGCGCCATGCCGCAAAGCCCGAAGGTGGCGACCTATGACCTGCAACCCGAAATGTCCGCAGCCGAAGTCACCGACCGGCTCGTGGACGCCATCGGCGCCGGCTACGATCTGATCGTGGTCAACTACGCCAACCCCGACATGGTCGGCCACACCGGCGATCTGGCCGCCGCCATCGCCGCGTGCGAGGCCGTGGACACCGGGCTGGGCCGGGCGCTCGGGGCACTTCAGCGCGCGGGCGGGGCGATGCTGCTGACGGCAGACCACGGCAACGCCGAATGCCTGATCGACCCCGAGACCGGCGGGCCGCACACCGCGCACACCACCAACCCGGTGCCCGTGGCGCTGATCGGCGGGCCGGCGGGGGCGCGGCTGGACAGCGGTCGGCTGGCGGATGTGGCGCCCACGCTGCTGGCGCTGATGGGGCTCGCCCCACCGCCCGAAATGACGGGCCAGAGCCTGATCCGGACGTGACCCGGGCGCGGCGCCTGTCATTGTGCCGCATCGCGGCGGCGGGGGCACTGATCGGCGCGCTGGCGCTGCCCGTCCACGCCGATCCCGCCGACCGCGCCCGCGCCGCGGCGCAGGCGCTGACCGAGGCCACCGAAGCCCTCGAGCGGGCCGCGCGCGGCACCGACCGCGCCGAGGCGCTGACCCGCAGCATCCGCGCCTATGAGGACGGGCTCGAAGCGCTGCGCACCGAACTGCGCGCCGCCACGCTGCGCCAGGCCACGCTGCAGCGCCGGTTCGACGCCCGCAGCACCGAGTTGTCGCGCATCCTGGGCGTGCTGGCCACCATCGGGCAGGTGCAATCCGGGCCAGCGCAACTGGCGCACCCTGCCGGACCGCTGGGCACCGCCCGCGCCGGCATGCTGCTGACCGAGCTGACCCCGGCCCTGCGCGCCGAGGCCGAGGCGCTCGGCGCCGAGCTGCGCGAGGCCCGCGCGCTTCGCGAGGCCCGCGACATGGCCACGGCGGTGCTCCTGGACGGACTGGAGACCGCACAGGCCGCGCGCGCCGAGCTGCGCCGCGCCATGTCCGACCGCACCGACCTGCCACAGGACGCCACCGCCAGCGCCGCGATCATGGCCGCGCTCGCCGACGCCGCCGACACGCTGGATGAGTTCGCCCGCGGGCTGGCCGCGCGCGGCGGCGCGGCCCCGGATGGCGCAGGCGCGGCCCCGGACGGTTTCGCGCAGGCGCGCGGCACGCTCACGCTTCCCGTGCGCGGAACGCTCCTGCGGGCGATGAACGAAGCTGACGCCGCCGGGATCGCCCGCCCCGGGATCGTGCTTGCCACCGCCCCCGGCGCGCTGGTGACCGCGCCGTGGGCTGCAACCGTGCGCTATGCGGGACCGCTGCGCGGGCACGATCACGTCGTCATCCTGGAACCCGCCGACGGCCACCTGCTGGTGATCGGCGGGCTGGCCGAAGCCCATGTCGGCGCGGGCGATATCGTTGCGCGCGACACCGCGCTCGGCCTCATGCCCGAGCCCGACGATCACACCCGCGCGCTCGTCACTGGAGAGCGCACGGAGACACTCTATCTTGAAATGCGACGAGGCGGAGAGCCGGTTGACCCCGGCCCCTGGTTCGCATTGACTGAGGGCGGGGACTGACACGTCCGCACGCCGCCGGACCGCCTGACAAGGGAGCACACGCGCGATGAGAAAATTCTGGATGGCAGGACTGGGCGGTATCGCTGCCGGGCTCCTGATCGCAACGCAGGTCGCAGGGCCTCTGGTCGCCCAGGAACAGGAGCGCAACCGCTCGGTCTACCAGCAGCTCGACCTGTTCGGCGACGTGTTCGAACGGATCCGCGCCCAATATGTCGACGAGGTCGCGCCGGAGAAACTGATCGAGGCGGCGATCAACGGCATGCTCAGCTCGCTCGATCCGCATTCGGGCTTCCTGCCCCCCGATGATTTCGACGAGATGCGCAGCCAGACGCGCGGCACCTTCGGCGGCCTGGGGATCGAGGTCAGCATGGAAGACGGCGTCGTCAAGGTGATCGCCCCCATGGACGGCACCCCCGCCGATGATGCCGGCGTCGAACCGGGCGACCGCATCACCCATGTCGACGGCGAATCGATCATGGGCATGACGCTCGGCGAGGCGGTGGACCTGATGCGCGGCCCCGTGGGCTCCGAGATCATCATCACCGTCGTGCGCGAGGGCGAAGCGGAGCCCTTCGACCTGTCGATCATCCGCGACACCATCAGCGTGCAGGCCGTGCGCACCCGCATCGAAGGCAACACGGTGGTGCTGCGTGTGAGCACCTTCAACGAACAGACCTTCCCCAACCTGCGCGACGGGCTCGAGGACGCGATCGAGGAAATCGGCGGGCTGGATGCGCTTGAAGGCGTCGTGCTCGATCTGCGCAACAACCCCGGCGGACTGCTCAGCCAGGCGATCCGCGTGACCGATGCGTTCCTCGATCAAGGCGAGATCGTGTCCACCCGCGGCCGCGAGGACGGCGCGGGCGAACGCTTCAACGCCCAGCCCGGTGACATGATCGACGGCGCGCCGATGGTGGTGCTGATCAACAGCGGCTCGGCCTCGGCCTCGGAAATCGTGGCGGGCGCGCTGCAGGATCACCGCCGCGCGATCGTTGTCGGCACCCGCAGCTTCGGCAAGGGATCGGTGCAGACGGTGATGCCGCTGCGCGGCGACGGTGCGATCCGGCTGACCACGTCGCTCTACTACACGCCATCGGGGCGGTCGATCCAGGCGCTCGGCGTGTCGCCCGACATCGTGGTCGAACAGCCGCGCCGCATCGCCGCCGCCGACGAGGACGACGAGCCCGTGGCACGGCCCTTCCGCTCGGAAAACGACCTGCGCGGGCGGCTCGACAACCAGACCATGTCGGACGATCAGCGCCGGCAACTCGAGGATGAACAACGCAGCGCCGAAGCGGCCGCCGAACTGCGCGCCGAGGATTACCAGCTCGGCTTCGCGATCGACATGCTGCGCGGGCTGTCGGCGTTCAACCTGACGCGCTGAGCTTGCGATGACGAAACCCACCACGCCGACGGGCGACGATCCGCGCGCCCGTCTGCCCTACCGCCCCTGCGTCGGCGTGGCGCTGGTGAACGCGCGCGGCCAGCTCTTCGCCGGTCAGCGCGGCGATGCCAGCGCCCCCGCCTGGCAAATGCCCCAGGGCGGGATCGACGCAGGCGAAGACCCGCGCACCGCCGCCCTGCGCGAGCTCGAGGAGGAAACCGGCATCCCTCCCGCGCTGGTCGAGGGCCTCGCCGAAACGCCCGACTGGCTGCGCTACGACCTGCCCCCCGCGCTGGTCCCGAAGCTCTGGGGCGGGCGCTACCGCGGCCAGAAACAGCGCTGGTTCCTGCTGCGCTTCCTCGGGCGCGACGATCAGATCGATCTGGCCACCGCGCACCCCGAATTCACCGCCTGGCGCTGGATGGGCGCCACCGCCCTGCTCGACGCGATCGTGCCCTTCAAGCGCCCGGTCTACGCGCAGGTGCTCAGGACCTTCCGCCCCTGGCTTGCCGACTGAGCACCGCGCGCAGAAGCGCCCGGTCGCCGTCATTGTCCAGCAGCCCCGGCGCGCGCGCCGCCTCGACCCGGTGCGCGCTGTGCCCCGGCTCCGACGGCGCACCCAGCCTGCGCACCGGACGCGCCCGATAATGCGCGCACAGCTTGTCGGCCCGCAGAGCGTATTCGGGCATGAACGCAAACCGCCGGAACGCCCCCCGGTCTCCTCGCCGACCTCGCGGTGCAGCGCCACCAACCCCGCTTCGCCCGGGTCGCCCCCACCGCCCGGAAGCTGAAGTGCCGGACGCGCGCCCGCCTGCCGGGTCAGCAACACATGCCTGCCACGCGCAGCACCACCGCATAGACCCCCACCCGGCGGCGATAGTCCCGCCCCGCTTCGCGCAGCGCCCCGTGACGTCGGATCATCCTTGCGCCCTCGCTTACACCCTTGGCCAACCGCCTCCGCGTCATATATGCAGCCCCGATGCAGATGACACACCCCACACCCAACGCCGCCCTGCCCCTTTCATCCTGGCCCAAATATCCTCGGGGGGAGCGTCCGCAGGACGCGGGGGGCAGACAGCCCCCCTCCACCGCCCGGCACATGCGCGGCCGTATCGGGCGGGGCGCAGCATGAGCCTCGGCGCCCGAATCGCATGGGATGACACGGTCCTGCCCTTCCAGCTCGACCGTTCGGACATCCGCGGGCGTGTCGCGCGCCTTGACCATACGCTGGGCCGGATCCTCGGCCAGCACGCCTATCCGCACGCGATCGAAGCGCTGGTCGCCGAAGCCGCGCTGCTAACCGCGCTGATCGGCCAGACGATCAAGCTGCGCTGGCGGCTCTCGCTGCAGGTGCGCGGCGACGGGCCGGCGCGGCTGATCGCCACCGACTACTTCGCCCCCACATCCGAGGGCGCGCCCGCGCGTGTCCGCGCCTATGCCAGCTTCGACGCCGACCGCCTGCGCGACGACAGCCCCGGCTTCGACCAGATCGGGCGCGGCTATTTCGCCATCCTCATCGATCAGGGCGCGGGCAGCACGCCCTATCAGGGCATCACGCCCATTGCGGGGACGTCGCTCGCCGACTGCGCGCAAGGTTATTTCGCCCAGTCCGAACAACTCCCCACCCGTTTCGCGCTGCATTTCGACCGCGCGGGTGGCAGCTGGCGCAGCGGCGGCGTGATGCTCCAGCACATGCCCAAGGCAAGCCCCCATGTCACCGGCGGCGGCAGCGGCGATGGCGGGCTGCTCAGTGCCGGCGATGTCGCCGGATCGGGCCCCGAGGGCGAGAACTGGCGCCGCGCCAACCTGCTGCTGGACACGGTCGAGCCCGACGAGCTGATCGGCCCCGACCTGCACTCCACGGGACTGCTGATCCGGCTGTTCCACGAAGAAGCCCCGCGCGTGTTCGACGCTCAGGCGGTGCAGTTCGGGTGCACCTGCTCCGAGGCGAAGGTCCGCAACTCGCTGTCGATCTACTCGGCGCGCGACATCTCCACCATGGTCACGCCCGAAGGCACGGTGACCGCCGACTGCCAGTTCTGCGGCGCGCATTACGTGCTGGACCCCGCAACGCTGGGGTTCGAGGCCACGCAAGAGGCTCCGGGTGACGGCAGCTGACCCACTCGCCCCGCTCCTGCGCGCGCTCGCCGCGCCGGCGGCGGGGTCAAGCGACCATGACCTCAACCACAGCGCACCCCGGCCTGCGCGCACCGCGCCGCTGCGCCCGGCGGGCGTGCTGGTGGGCGTTCAGGCGCACCCCGGCGGCGCGCGGCTGGTGCTGACCAAGCGCGCCTCGCATCTGCGCCACCACCCCGGGCAGATCGCCTTTCCCGGCGGCAAGCAGGACGACGCCGACCCCTCGGTCGAAGCCGCCGCCCTGCGCGAGGCGCAGGAGGAGATCGGCCTGCCGCCCGAGGCCGTCACGACGCTGGGCCACCTGCCGGTGCACGAAACCGTCACCGGCTTCGCCGTCACCCCGGTGCTGGCGCGGATCGACCCGGGCTTTCGCCCCCGCCCGCAACCGGGCGAGGTCGACGAGGTCTTCCTGGTCCCGCTCGCGCATGTCACCGACCCCGCGCGCTACCGCGTGGAACGGCGCTTGTGGCTGGGCCAGTGGCGCCATTACTATATCGTGCCCTGGGGACCCTATTACATCTGGGGGGCCACGGCGCGGATGCTGCGCGGGCTGGCCGAGCGAATGCCAACGCAGGGGTGAGGCGATGCGGATAACCGGCGCGTGGCTGACGCAGGGACCGACGCAGGCGGTGCTGGGCATGCTGGGCGCGGCCGGGCACCAGGCGTATTGCGTCGGCGGCTGCGTGCGTGACGCGCTGATCGGGCGGCCGGTGTCGGATGTCGACATCGCCACCGACGCCCCCGCCGCGCAGGTCGCTGCGCTGGCCAAGGCTGCAGGTCTCAAACCCGTGCCCACGGGGATCGACCACGGCACCGTCACCGTGGTCGCCGACGGACAGGGGTTCGAGGTCACGACCTTTCGCCGCGATGTCGAGACCTTCGGCCGCCACGCGGTGATCGCCTACTCTGACCGGCTCGAGGATGACGCCGCGCGGCGCGATTTCACCATCAACGCGCTTTACGTCGGCGCCGATGGTCGGCTGACCGACCCGCTGGGCGGGCTGCCCGACCTGATGGCGCGACGCATCCGCTTCGTGGGCGCCCCCGCCGACCGCATCCGGGAGGATTACCTGCGCATCCTGCGCTATTTCCGGTTTCAGGCGCATTTCGGCGACCCGGTCCGGCCGATGGAGCCCGAGGCGCTGGCCGCCTGCGCGGCGCATGCGGCGGGCGTTGCAACGCTGTCGGCCGAACGCATCGGCACCGAGACGCGCAAGCTGCTCGCCGCCCCCGACCCGTCGCGCGCGCTCGGCGCGATGGCCGACACCGGCGTGCTGGCCCGCGTGCTGCCCGGCGCCGACCCCGCGCCGCTGGCGCTGATGGTGCATCTGGAAGGCGGCGTGCTGCCCCCGCGCTGGCTGCGCCGGCTTGCCGCGCTGGCCCCGCGGGACGACACCGCGCGCGACGCATTGCGCCTCAGCCGGGCCGAGGCACGCGACCTGTCGCATCTGCGCCAGCACGCCGCCACCGACGCCGCGCCCGCCGCGCTGGGCTACTGGCTGGGCACCGATCTGGGCTGCGACGCGGTGCTCGCGCAGGCCGCTCGGCGGTGCGAGTTGCTGCCCCCCGGCTGGCAGGCCGAGGTCGCACGCGGGGCGGCGCAGCGCTTCCCCGTCGCCGCGCGCGACCTGATGCCCGACTACACCGGCCCGGCGCTGGGTGCGCGGCTGCGCGAACTGGAATGGCGCTGGGTGGCGTCGGACTTCGCGCTTGACCGCGCGGCGCTGCTGGCTTGACAGCCGCGGGCGAACGCGCAAAGGTCAGCATCACAGACCCATTTTTCCGGGCATCCCCCTGATGACGTTCGACACCTTCACCGCGCTTCTGCTGCTGGCCATCGCCGGGTGCTGGACACCGGGACCCAACAATGCGCTCCTGGCCGCGTCGGGGGTCAATTTCGGGCTGCGCCGCACCATGCCGCATGTCCACGGCGTGTGGCTGGGGTTTGCCGGCATGATCTTTCTGGTCGCCGTGTTCCTGGGTGAAGCGTTCCAGCAATCGGCGTTGCTGCGCGAGCTGGTGCGCTGGGGCGTCGCGGCGCTCCTGCTGTGGGTGGCGTGGCAGATCGCGACGACCGGCGGGCTGCCCTCGCGCCGCGGCGAGCCGCGGCCGTTCACCTTCGTGCAGGCGGCGGCGTTCCAGTGGATCAACGCCAAGGCATGGGTGATGGCGGTCGCGATCTCGGCGCAGTTCATTACCGCCGAGGCGCCGTTGCGCACCGCCGGCATGGTGGCGCTGGCCTTCGCGCTCGCGGGGGCGACGTCATCTTTCGCCTGGGCGGCGGGCGGTCAGGCGTTGCGCGGCTTCCTGTCGGTGCCCGCACGATTGAAGGCGTTCAATATCGCCATGGGCGCGAGCATCGCGCTCAGCGTGGCGCTGATGCTGCTGGGCGGCTAGGCGGCTAGGCGTCAGCGTGGCCCGCGCTTGGCGAGGATCCGCTGCAATGTGCGCCGGTGCATGCTCAGCCGTCGCGCGGTTTCCGACACGTTCCGGTCGCATTGCTCGTAAACCCGCTGGATATGCTCCCAGCGCACGCGATCGGCCGACATCGGGTTGTCGGGCGGCTCGGGCAGCGCCTCGCCGCTTGACAGCAGCGCGCGCACCACGTCGTCTGCGTCGGCCGGCTTGGACAGGTAGTCGGTCGCACCGATCTTGACCGCCGCCACGGCGGTCGCGATCGCACCATAGCCCGTCAGCACGACGATCCGGCTGTCGGGGCGGCGTGCGCGCAGCGCCTCGACCACGTCGAGCCCGTTCCCATCCTCCAGCCGCAGATCGACCACGGCGTAGGCCGGCATGCCGTCAACCGCAAGGCGCTTGCCCTGGGCCACGCTCTGGGCCGTTGCGACATCGAATCCGCGCTTCTCCATGGCGCGGGCGAGACGGCGCAGGAACACTTCGTCATCATCCACCAGAAGCAGCGACGGATCGTCACCGATCTCCGGCAGGGCAGCGTCGGCAGAGGCGTCTGTCATCCGAATGATCCTGTTCATGACCCGGTTCTAGCGCGGCACGCCGGGCGGTCAATTCTCAGGCGGCATCGACGAAACAGGCGATCTGCTCGGCCAACGCATCGGGCGACAGATCACGGCGGAACACCTCGACAAAGCCGTGGCCGGGCAGCATCAGGTAGCTGAAGGTCGAATGGTCGATCAGGTAGAACTCGTCGTCGCCGTCATCATGCACGGCGAAGTAGGCGCGGTAGGCGCGCGCGGCGGCGCGGATCTGTTCTTCGGTGCCGGTCAGGCCCACCATCTCGGGGTGCATGGCCGCGGTGAACTCGCGCAGCACATCCGGCGTATCGCGGCGCGGATCGACCGAGATGAACACCGGCTGCAGGTCGATCCCCTGCTCGGCCAGGATCTCGGTTGCGATGGCGTTGCGATGCACGTCGAGCGGGCAGACATCGGGGCAGAACGCGTAGCCGAAATAGATCAGCGTGGGCCGCGTCAGCAGCGTTTCATCCGTGACCGTCGCGCCGGTGTGATCCACCAGTTCGAACGGGCCGCCGATGGCGCCCGCCCCGCCGGCGATCTGCGTGGCCCGGCACTGCGAAAAATCGCCGCTCTGCGGTCCGCTCAGCATCATGTAGCCAAGCCCGCCCAGCAACACCGCCACCAGTCCGGCGGCTATCACGGAATAGACGCGAAACATCGCACAGCTCCCTGCGGCAACCCGCGCCTTGATGCCCCAACGCGCCGCGCTTATCAATCCACGCTCGACCGGATGTGACAACAGGACCCAGCGAATGGATGCCACCGGGCTCGGCCCCTCCAGCCGCGAGAATCGCGGCCAGTGGATCCGGCTGCGCACGCTGACGCTGCTGCGCTGGCTGGCCGTGTTCGGCCAGCTTGTGGCGATCACCGTCGCGGATCGGTATCTGGACATCACGCTCCCGCTGGGCCTGTGCTATGCGGTGGTAGGCGCGTCGGTGCTGTCGAACCTGCTGGCTGCGGTGCTGTTTCCCGAAAACAAGCGCCTCTCCGAAGGCGAGACCATGCTGACGCTGCTGTTCGACATCGCCCAGCTTGGCGTGCTGCTGTATCTGACCGGGGGGCTGACCAACCCCTTCGCGCTGCTGATGCTGGGGCCGGTGACGATCTCGGCCTCGGCGCTGCCGATGCGCGCGACGCTGTTTCTGGGCGGGGTGGCGGTGGTGCTGATCTCACTGCTGGCGGTGACATATGAGCCGCTGCGCTTCGCCGATGGCTCGGTGCTGGCGATCGACCCGCTGTTTTCCTTCGGCTTCTGGCTGGCGATCGTCACGGGCATCGTGTTCCAGGCCTTCTACGCCGGGCGCGTCACGCGCGAAATCGACACCATGAGCGACGCGCTGCTGGCCGCGCAGATGGCGCTCGCGCGTGAGCAGAAGCTGACCGATCTGGGCGGCGTGGTGGCGGCGGCGGCGCATGAACTGGGCACGCCGCTGGCCACGATCAAGCTGGTCAGCAGCGAGTTGGCCACCGAACTGGCCCACCACCCGGATCTGCGCGAGGACGCCGAGCTGATCCGCAGCCAGGCCGACCGCTGCCGCGACATCCTGCGCGCGATGGGCCCCGCGGGCAAGCAGGACACCCAGATGCGGCACGCCCCGCTCGAAGCGGTGCTGCGCGAAGCCGCCGAGCCGCATGTGAATCGTGGCCGCAACATCGCCTTCGTGTTCAACCCTGCGCCCGGCGCGGACCAGCGCCAGCCCGTGATCCAGCGGCGCCCCGAGATCGTGCACGGGCTGCGCAACCTGATTCAGAATGCGGTCGATTTCGCCGGCTCGCAGGTCTGGGTCATCGCCGACTGGGACGACGCGCAGCTGCGCCTGCGCCTGGCCGATGACGGCCCCGGCTTCGATCCGCAACTGATCGCCCGCATCGGCGAGCCGTTCCTGCGCCGCAGGCGCGGGGCGGCAGGCGGATCGGAGCGGCCGGGCTACGACGGCATGGGGCTGGGCCTGTTCATCGCCAAGACGTTGCTCGAACGCACCGGAGCGCGACTGGGCTTCGCCAACACCGCGCGCGACACGCCGGGGCTGCCACCCCAGGCGCGCACGGGCGGCGCGCTGGTCGAGCTTGCCTGGCCGCGCGACCGGATCGAAGCCGACCCGGCGGCACCCGCGGGTCCGAATGTCCCGACCCACTGAACGGGCGCGGCACCACGCGGGAAAATCGCGACCCGTCCCGGGCTTAACCCCGCCTTAACCAATTCTGTCGATGGTGACGCAAGTGCTCGGCACCTGCGACGGAGATTCGCATGACACCGACCCTGTTGCTGCCCGTCGTCATCGTGGCGACGTCCGTGCTCGGCGCGCTCGCGGCGCTGATGCTCGCGCATGTGGTTCTGCGGCGTCAGCCTGTCACCGGGATCGGTGAACTCGCGGACGGGTCGGCCAGCGCGCGTTTCGTCTTCGACAACCGCACGCTCGTCGACGCGAACGACCGCGCGCACGCGTTGCTGAAGACCATCCGCGACGGGGCGGGATCGCAGGACACGGGCGCGGCCGACCATCTGAGCCTGCTGTTGCGCTTCCTTGAGCCGCATTTTCCCGATCTGACCACCCAGCTGGCGACGCTGGCCGATCGCGGGCGGCTGTCGCTCACGGCCGCGGACGGCAGCGACTACGCGCTCGAGGCGGAATGGAAGGGCGGACTCGCGCATCTGGCGCTCGCGCAGACGGAAAGCCCGGGCAGGCTGGTGTCGATCGACCAGTTCAGCTTCGCCGCGCTCGAAGACGAGCTCAAGACCCTGCGCCACTGCGCCGGCAACGCTCCCGTCCTGATCTGGCGTGAAGACGCGCAGGGCAATGTGATCTGGGCGAACGGCGCCTATCTGGATGCGGCCGCGCGGTCGGGCGACGGGCTTGCGGACCTGCGCTGGCCGCTGCCGATCCTGTTCGACACCAGCGCCGCTGAGCCCGGCGCGTTGCTCGCGCTGACCCTCGCGCACACGCCGCATGTGTTCGAGCATCACGCCTCCGCCTGCGACAGCGGGGTGGTTCATTACGCGATCCCCGCAGATGCGGCGGCGCAAGCCGAAATCACGCGGCGCGAGCTGCTTCAGACGCTCACACGGGCGTTTTCGACCCTTCCGATCGGGCTGGCGGTGTTCGACCGGTCGCGGCGGCTGCAGATCTTCAACCCCGCGCTGACCGATCTGACCGGGCTTCCGTCAAGCTTTCTGGCCCGGCGACCCAGCCTCGAACAGGTTCTGCACGCGCTGCGCGAGGCGCGTGTGCTCCCGGAGCCGCGCGACTTCAAGACATGGCGCGCAAGCCTGCTGGAGATCGAGCAGCACGCCGAAGGCGAGGGGTATCAGGCCGAATGGCACCAACCCGGCGGGCAGACGCTGCATGTTGCGGGGCATCCACACCCTGATGGCGGGCTCGCCTTCTTCCTGGAGGATGTGACCAGCGAAACCAGTCTTGCGCGCAGCTTTCGCACCCAGATCGAGGCCGCGCAGACCGCACTCGATGCGCTCCCCGAGGCGCAGGCAGTGTTCGGCCCGGACGGGACGCTGGTGCTGGCCAATACCGCCTGCCACACGCTCTGGGGCACGGCGCCCGAAAGCGTGACCTCTCCGCGCTGCCTCGAACAGGCGGTCGATGCCTGGGCCTCGCGCGCCGCGTCGGACCCGATCTGGAGCCGGATCGCAGCCCTGGGCCGAAGCGGCGGGCAGGGCAACGCCGTCAATGGAATCGTCACGCTGCGCGACGGGACGCAATTGGATGTCTCCGCGCACGAGGCCCGCGGGCGCATGGTTGTGATCCGTCTGCGTGCCGCGGCGCTCCCCGCGCCCCCGCCCTCGACCCTCGAGCGTGCACGGACCCAGGCCGCAGCCGGCGCGCTGAAGGTGACCGACCCGGTCGTCGCCCCACGGACAACCGCACAGGGCCTGGATTCGGGCCTGGGTTCGGGCCTGGATCTGGGCCTGGAGCCGGGCCTGGGTTCGGGCCTGGGTTCGGGCCTGGGTTCGGGCCTGGGTTCGGGCCTGGAGCCGGGCATCGCACCGCAATCCTCTGGCATGGACGCTCGCCCGGCAAGCCCCGCCCGTGCCGCAAGGGTGCGCCATGTCAGCAGCCGCTCGGGTGTCGGACGGTGATCCTTGATGTGGGCCGAGCGCAGACTGCATCACCGCCGCTGCCGTGCGGCGCAGCAACGACGCTGCGAATGCGGCAGGCCGTAAGCGGGGGGGCGTGAACCGTGAACCGTGAGCCGTGAGCCGTGAGCCGTGAACCGTGAACCGTGAACGCAGCAACCTCGAAGAGCACCGCGCGGCAGGTGCAATCGAAAGGATCCGCGGCAAGCGCGCTTCTGCTTCGGGCACCCAATGGGGGCAATCCGCAGCCATCGCCCGCGCCTTGAACGCCGCGCGGGGCCTGATCGTTCCTCGCGTGATCACCCACCAGGTCGAGGCACCACGAAAGCGCATTGACGGGGCGCGGTGCGGCGATGGGACGCCCGGGCCATGTCATCTCGGTCCGGCCGGGACCGCATGACGGGGCGGCTGTGCGCCTGCCGAAGCCAGATCGCCGAGCCCGGAGGGCGGCCCGGCGATGCGCGGCGGCCTTCGGCCGTGGCTCCGCGCGGGGTCGTTCGACTGGCGCACGCTGGTTGCTGATCACCTTGGCGGCGCGGCGCCGGGCGCGTCTGCCCCGGTGCCGCGCGTCGCGGGGTGGTCGAGCAACCGGACGAGCCAGCCACATGGCCCGCCAGACAATGGGCCCGGTGGCACGTGCAAAGGGTGCCTCGGCCGCGCCTCCGGCGCTGGCCCCGGTCCCGAGGCTGCATTCAACGGCGCGAGCGCTCAGCGATAGATGATTTCGACGACCTCGTAGCTGCGCGTGCCCCCGGGGGTGCGCACCTCGACGCTGTCGCCCTCTTCCTTGCCGATGAGCGCGCGGGCCAGTGGTGACTTGATGTTGAGAAGCCCGCGCTCGATGTCCGCCTCGGCCTCGCCGACGATCTGGTAGGCGTGTTCCTGCTCGGTGTCCTCGTCGATGACGCGCACCCGCGCGCCGAACTTGATCGCGCCCGCCAGCCGCGCGGGGTCGATCACCTCGGCGCGCGACAGGATCGCCTCGATCTCCTTGATCCGGCCTTCGACGAAGCTCTGCTTTTCGCGCGCCGAATGATACTCGGCGTTTTCGGACAGGTCCCCGTGTTCGCGCGCTTCCGCGATGGCACGGATGATCGCCGGGCGCTCTTCGGATTTCAGCCGCTTCAGCTCGGCGTCCAGCGCCGTGTGACCGGCTTTCGTCAGGGGCAGCTTTTCCATAGCGCATCACCATCATGCAAAAAGACCGCCCGCGACGGCTGTCGGGGCAGGTCATCTCCGGCAACCAGTTGAGCGCAGCGCGCGCTTGAATGCAAGCGCTATTGCCGTCTCGGCACGGCGCGAATCGCGATCAGCGGGCGCACCGGCACGCAAAGCGCGCCGCGCAGCGCATCGCCCAGCGCCGCGCGCAGCGCCTCGGCCTCGTCGGTGGTGGCGGTGTTGGCATCAAGCCCCGCATCGACCTGCATCTCATGCGGCAGGCGGCGCAGGCGCAGCACCGTGACGGCGCGCACGCGCGGGTCAGCCTGAAGCGCCTCGAGCACCTGCAGCGACTGCGCCGGGTCCACGCGGTCGAGCAGCATCGCCACCGCCCGCTGCCCCACCCGCGCCGCGGTCAGGGTCAGGAACCCCGCCACCACCAGCGTGGCCAGCGTGTCGGCAACGGGGAAGCCGGCATGCGCCGCGATCAGCCCGATCATCACCGCCAGCGACGCCGGCGAATCGGTCAGGAAATGCGCCGAATTCGCCGCCAGCGCCATCCTCCCGGTCTCACGCGCGGCCCGGGCGATGAACAGGTGGCGCCCGTAATCGACCAGCACCGCCACGGCGACCTTGCGCGCGGTCACGCTTGCCGCATCGGTCGACGCCGGGGCCACGGCGCAGGAGGGGCTGAGCTCGGTCATGGCCACCGGATAGCCGCGAAGTCTGGCAAAAAATGACTGCGGCGGGGCGGCGGAGCGGACCGGTTGCGCTATCTGCGGCGCTTGTGGACGTTGACCGCAGCCGCTGCGCTGCGATAACCGCCGCAGAGCATGACCTTGAAGACAGCCGAGCCGGGGAACGACGCATGACCGAGATCGAACGCGAAGCCATGGAATACGATGTCGTCATCGTGGGCGCCGGGCCTGCCGGGCTGTCGGCCGCGATCCGGCTCAAGCAGCTGGACCCCGATCTGCAGGTGGTGGTGCTCGAGAAGGGTTCGGAGGTGGGCGCGCATATCCTGTCGGGCGCGGTGCTGGACCCGGCGGGGCTGGACGCGCTGCTGCCCGACTGGCGCGAGCTTGGCGCGCCGGTCAACGTGCCGGTGACGCGCGACGAGTTCTACCTGATGGGCCCCGCGGGCCAGCTGCGCATCCCCAACTGGCCGATGCCGCCGCTGATGCGCAACCACGGCAATTACATCGTGTCGATGGCCAATGTCTGCCGCTGGATGGCCCAGCAGGCCGAGGCGCTGGGGGTCGAGATCTTCGCCGGGATGGCCTGTTCCGAGCTGGTTCATGGCGAGGGCGGGCGCGTCAGGGGCGTGGTTGCGGGCGAGTTCGGCCGCGCCCCCGATGGCGCGCCCGGCCCCAACTACGAACCCGGGATGGAGCTGCACGGCAAATACGTTCTGCTGGCCGAGGGCGTGCGCGGATCACTGTCCAAGCAGGTTATGGCGAAGTTCGACCTGTCGAAGGGGCATGAGCCGCAGAAATTCGGCCTCGGGATGAAGGAAATCTGGGAGATCGACCCCGAAAGGCACCGCGAGGGCACGGTCACCCATTCGATGGGCTGGCCGCTGGGCCGCAACGCCGGCGGCGGCAGCTTCATCTACCATTTCGAGAACAACCAGATCCTGATCGGTTTCGTGGTGCATCTGAACTACGAAAACCCGCATCTTTACCCCTATATGGAGTTCCAGCGCTTCAAGCATCACCCGATGGTGGCCGATCTGCTGGAGGGCGGGAAGCGCGTGGCCTATGGCGCGCGGGCGATTTCCGAAGGCGGTTACCAGTCGATCCCGCAGGTCGCGTTCCCGGGCGGCGCGCTGCTGGGCTGCTCGGCCGGGTTGGTGAACGTGCCGCGCATCAAGGGCAATCACAACGCCATGCTGTCGGGCATCGCCGCGGCCGAGGCTGCGCAGGCGGCCATCGCGGCAGGCCGTGCGGGCGACGAACTGACCGAGTACGAAAAGGCGCTGCGCCGCGGCCCGGTCGGGCGCGAGCTCAAGAAGGTGCGCAACGTCAAGCCGATGTGGTCGAAATGGGGGCTGACGCCGGCGCTGGGGCTGGGCGGGCTCGACATGTGGACCAACACGCTGGGGTTTTCGTTCTTCGGGACGATGCCGCACGGCAAGACCGATGCCGAAGCCACCGGCAAGGCGTCGAAGCACACGCCCATCGACTACCCCAAGCCCGACGGCAAGCTCAGCTTCGACCGGCTGACCAACGTGGCGTATTCCTTCACCAACCATGATGAAAACCAGCCCGCGCATCTGACGCTCAGGGACCCGAGCGTGCCGATCAAGGTCAACCTGCCCGACTATGGCGAGCCCGCGCGGCTCTATTGCCCGGCGGGGGTGTATGAGGTGGTCGAAAAGGACGGCAAGCCCGAGTTCGTGATCAACTTCCAGAACTGCGTGCATTGCAAGACCTGCGACATCAAGGACCCCAGCCAGAACATCGAATGGGTCACTCCGCAGGGCGGCGACGGGCCGAATTATCCCAACATGTGAGCGCCGGCACCGCGCACCTGCGGCGCACGCAAGCGTGTGACGGGCAGTGATTGCCAGCCGGGCAGCACGCCCCTAGGCTGCGCGCAAGACCGGCGGGACACCGATGCAGGAGGACGAAGCGTGCGCGCGATGATCAGACTTGCCCCTCTCGCGATAGCAGCGCTCGTCCTTGCGCCGCCGCTGACCGCGCAGGAGCCAGCCGCCGATGGCGGGCTTGCGGGCGCGCTTCTGGCCGGGCGCGCCGCGGTCGGGTCCAACGATTTCGCCGCGCAGGTGGAATACTACAGCCGCGCCAACATGCTGGCGCCCGAGGATCCGTTCTTCCTGGATCGTCTGCTGGTTGCGCATCTGGCGCTGGGGGATGTCGACGCGGCGGTGCCGGTGGCGCGCGATCTTCTGGCCGCCGGGGTGCAGAGCGAGATCGCCTCGCTGACGCTGCAGGCGGACGCGTTTGTGCAGGGCGATTACGCCGCCGTGGTCGCTGCCGAGCCGCCGCTTGCCGACACCGGCGCGCTGACCGATGCGCTGGCGCCTGCCTGGGCCGCGATCGGCGCCGGCAGCATGTCCGACGCCATCTCGCGCTTCGAAGCCGCCGCCGAAGCGCCGCAGTTGCGCGTGCTCGCGCAGTATCACCGGGCGCTGGCGCTGGCGATGGTGGGCGACTTCGAAAGTGCGCATGACATCCTCTCGGGCGGCGACGGGCAGCCCATCGGCATGGGCCGGCGCGGGATGCTGGCGCGCATCCAGGTGCTGGCCCAGCTCGACCGGCTCGACGAGGCACGCGCGCTTGCCGACAGCGCCTTCAGCCAGGACGCCGAGCCCGATATCCGGGCGCTGCGCGCCGCGCTCGCCGACGGCGCCGCGCCGCCCTTCGATCTGGTCACCTCGCCGGCGCAGGGGATGGCCGAGGTGTATTTCGTCCTTGCCAGCCTGCTTGGGTCCGATGACGGCGAACAGCTGCCGCTGATCTACGCGCGGCTGGCGGCGCATCTGAACCCCGACCACCACGACGCGATCCTGATGGCGGGCCGGCTGCTGGAGGCGCTGGAGCAGTTCGAGCTTGCCGACGCGACCTATGCGCAGATCCCGCCGGACGCCGCGTTCTTTCTGGGCGCGCAGTTGGGCCGCGGGCAGGCGCTGTTCGAAAAGGGCGATGTCGACGGCGCCATCGAGGCCCTGCGCGCCCTGGCCGAGGAAGTCCCCGATGAGGTCCTCGTCCACAGCACGCTTGGCGACCTGCTGCGCCGCGACGAACGTTTCGCCGAGGCCGCGCGTGCCTATGGACGCGCGATCGACCTGCTGCCCGAAGCCGAAGCGCGGCACTGGGTGCTGTTCTTCACCAGGGGCATCGCGCTGGAACGCGACGACCGGTTCGACGAGGCCGAAGCCTATTTCCGCCGCGCGCTGGACCTCAACCCCGATCAGCCCAGCGTGCTGAATTACCTTGGCTATTCGCTGGTCGAGGAGCGTCGCGACCTTGACGAGGCGCTCGACATGATCGAGCGCGCGGTCGAAGGCGACCCGGACTCGGGCTACATCACCGACAGTCTGGGCTGGGCGCTCTACCGGCTGGGCCGCTATGACGAGGCGCTGCCGGTGATGGAGCGCGCGGTCGAACTGCTGCCCTCGGACCCGATCATCAACGACCATCTGGGCGATGTCTACTGGATGGTCGGCCGCGAGCGCGAAGCCCGCTTCCAGTGGCGCCGCGCGCTGTCCTTCGCGCCGCATCCCGACCTCGAGGTCGACCGCATCCGCCGCAAGCTCGAGGTCGGCCTCGACGTGGTGCTTGAGGAGGAGGAGGCCGAAGCGCAGGCCGCCGCCGAGTGACCTCGCCGCGATGATGCTCAGCTGCCTCGCGCCTGCCAAGATCAACCTGACGCTGCACGTTACCGGGCGGCGCGCGGATGGGTATCATCTGCTGGACAGTCTGGTGGTGTTCGTGGATGCGGGCGACGTGGTCTCGGCCCGCCCGGCGGCCGAACTGTCGTTGCAGGTCAGCGGTGCGATGGCGCGGCACCTGCCCGTCGCATCCGATAATCTGGTGCTGCGCGCGGCGCGTGCGATGGGGGTCACGGGCGCGGCACTGACGCTGGACAAGCGCCTGCCGGTGACCGCCGGGATCGGCGGCGGGTCGGCCGATGCGGCGGCGGCGTTGCGGCTGCTGGCGCGGCTGACCGGGCGCCCCCTGCCCGACGCGGCCGCGCTGGGCGCGGACGTGCCGGTCTGCCTTTCTGCGGCACCGTGTCGCATGCGCGGCATCGGCGAGGTCCTGGACCCGGTCCCCGTGCTGCCGCCCGTGTGGCTGGTGCTCGTCAATCCCGGCGCCGCGCTCTCCACGCCCGAGGTTTTCGCCCGCCTGACGCGGCGCGACAAGGCGCCGATGCCCGAGACGCTGCCCCGCTGGCCGGACACGCCTGCGCTGATCGACTGGCTGTCGGGCATGCGCAACGACCTCGAACCCCCTGCGATCACGGCGCTTCCGGTCATCGCCGAGGTTCTGGCGGCGCTGCGCGCAACGCCCGGCTGCGCATTGGCGCGGATGTCGGGATCGGGCGCCACCTGCTTCGGGCTGTTCCCCGACGCCGCCGCCGCGCGACAGGCCGCGCGCACCCTGTCCGCGACGCATCGCGGCTGGTGGGTGCGCGCCACCGCCCCCGTTGCACCGCAGGCCGCCGAGCCCGTTCCGCACACCGACTGACCGCTGCGCAGCACACGGCTTCGTGTGCAGAGTCATCCGGGCGCGGGGCTGGCCCGTAAGACTGGGCATAAACAGGGAACGGGAACAAGACAGCTCCGGAGATCACCATGCCTTTTGACGGACAGGACGATCGACAGTTTTCGCGCCGCGCGATGAAAGCCGAACTGCTGGATGCGGAAACCGAAGCGCAACTGGCCTATGCCTGGCGCGATCACCGCGACGAGGCCGCGCTGCACCGGCTGATCACGGCCTACATGCGGCTGGCGATCTCGATGGCCGCCAAATTCCGCCGGTATGGCGCGCCGATGAACGACCTGATCCAGGAGGCCGGGCTGGGCCTGATGAAGGCCGCCGACAAGTTCGACCCAGATCGCGGCGTGCGGTTTTCGACCTATGCGGTGTGGTGGATCCGCGCCAGCATCCAGGATTACGTGATGCGCAACTGGTCGTTGGTGCGCACCGGCTCGACGTCCAGCCAGAAGTCGCTGTTCTTCAACATGCGCCGGGTGCAGGCGCGGCTGGAGCGTGAGGCCGCCGCGCGCGGCGAGACGCTGGAACGTCACAAGCTGCTGGAAATGGTTGCCACCGAGGTCGGCGTGCCGCTGCATGACGTCGAGATGATGGAAGGCCGGCTTTCGGGCATGGACTACTCGCTCAACGCCACACAGTCGTCGGACGAGGACGGGCGCGAGTGGATCGACACGCTGCAGGATGACGGTGACGGCGGCAGCGAGCTTGTGGAGGCACGGCTTGACCAGGCGCAGCTGCGCGAGTGGCTGCTGGTGGCGATGAGCGCGCTGACCGACCGCGAGCGCTTCATCGTGCGCGAGCGCAAGCTGCGCGAGGACCCGCGCACGCTGGAATCGCTGGGCGACGAGCTTGGCCTGTCCAAGGAGCGCGTGCGCCAGCTTGAAGCCGCCGCCTTCGCCAAGATGCGCCGCAACCTCGAAGGGCAGTCGCGCGAGGTTCACCACTTCCTGGCATGAGACAGGCCTGCGCAATTGCACTCCTGCTGGCGGGCGCTGCGGCGCCCGCTTTTGCGGCGGAAATCGACGCCGCCGATCTGCGCACCCTGCCGCGCGCCGATGTGGTGATCCTGGGCGAAGTGCATGACAATCCCGACCACCACGCCAACCAGGCCAGCGCGGTCGCTGCGCTTCAGCCCACCGCGCTGGTGTTCGAGATGCTGACCCCCGATCAGGCCGCGCGCGTCACCCCCGCCAATCGTGGCGATGCCGCCGCGCTGGCCGAGGCGCTGGACTGGGCGGACTCCGGCTGGCCCGATTTCGCCATGTATCACCCGATCTTCACCGCCGCCCCCGCGGCCGAGATCTTCGGCGCCGCGCTCCCGCGCGAGGAAGCGCGCGCCCTGTTCGGCCAGTCGGCCGCGGAGGCATTCGGCCCCGAAGCTGCGCTTTTCGGGCTCGACCAGCCGCTCGACCCCGACGAACAGGCCGCGCGCGAGGCCGACCAGCTTGCCGCGCATTGCGACGCGATCCCCGAGGAGATGCTGCCCGACATGGTGCTTGTCCAGCGGCTGCGCGACGCGCGGCTGGCGCAGGTCGCGCTGAACGCGGTCGAATCAGGCGGCGGGCCGGTCGCCGTGATCACCGGCACCGGGCACGCGCGCACCGATCAGGGCATCCCCGCGAAGCTTGCGCACGCCGCGCCGGGGATTCAGGTGCTCAGCCTCGGCCAGCTGGAAGCCGCGCCCGAGGGCGACCCGCCCTTCGATCTGTGGATCGTGACCGACCCGGTGGACCGCCCCGATCCCTGCGACGCCTTCCGCTGAGCGCCCTGCCGGGACGGCGCCCGATACTGGCATCCGGCACATGTTCATGATATGTTCCGTCCATGCCCAGCGACTCGCCACCCACCCCCCTGCCCGGCGCGATCACGCGCCGGGGCTATGCCGAGCTGTGCGTGACGTCGAATTTCAGCTTCCTGCGCGGCGCCTCGCACCCTGAGGAACTGGTCGCCCGCGCCGCCGAGCTGGGGATTTCCGCCATCGCCATCACCGACCGCAACAGCCTTGCGGGGGTGGTGCGCGCGCATGTGGCGCTGCGCGAACTGGCCCGCGCCGCGGCCGAAGGCGGGTCGGCCGAAATCCGCGGGCAGGGGCGGACCGACCCCTCCAGCCGCCAGCGCGACCCCGGCGCGCGGCTTGCGGTGCCCGCCGGCCCCCTGCCCCGGCTGATCGTCGGCGCGCGGCTGGTGCTGCGCGACTGCGCGGCGCACTGGCTGGCGCTGCCCACCGACCGCGCCGCCTATGCCGCGCTGTCGCGGTTGCTGAGCCTGGGCAAGATGCGCGCCGCCAAGGGCGATTGCGACATCGCGCTTGCCGATCTGCTGGAGCATGGCGCCGGGCTGATCCTGATCGCGCTGCCCCCCGATGCCGCGCCCGACCGCGCGCTGGCCGAGACCCGGCGGCTGGCCGCGCGCTTTCCGGGCAACGTGTTCCTGGGCGCCGCGCCGCGCTATGACGGGCGCGACCGTGCGCGGCTGGGGGCCCGCGCAGCGCTGGCGCAGCGGCTGGGCGTGCCGATGGTGGCGCTGGGCGACGTGCTGCTGCACCACGCCCGCCGCCGCCGGCTGGCCGATGTGCTGACCTGCCTGCGCGAGGGGCTGACCATCGACACCATCGGCACCCGCGCGCTGCCCAACGCCGAAGCGCGCCTGCGCAGCCCGGCCGAGATGGCGCGCCTCTTCGCCGCCCATCCCGCCGCGCTGCGCCGCACGCTCGAGATCGCCGACCGCTGCGCGTTCTCGCTTGACGAACTCTCCTACGAATACCCTGACGAGATCACCGACGGCGAGCCCGCGCAGGCCCGGCTGGAGCGCCTCAGCCATGCCGGGCTGTGGCGCCGCTTCCCGCGCGGCGTGCCCCCCGACACCGCCGACAAGGCCGCCAGGGAGCTGCGCGTCATCGCCGCGCTGGGCTTTGCCGCCTATTTCCTGACCGTGCACGACATCGTCGCCTTCGCCCGGTCGCGCGGAATCCTGTGCCAGGGGCGCGGCTCGGCCGCCAATTCGGTGATCTGCTACGCGCTGGGCATCACCGAGGTCCCGCCCGACACGATCTCGATGGTGTTCGAGCGCTTCATGTCCGAAGCCCGCGGCGAGCCCCCCGACATCGACGTGGATTTCGAACACGAGCGGCGCGAGGAGGTGATCCAGCACATCTATGCCCGCTATGGCCGACACCGCGCCGGGCTGACCGCAACGGTGATCCATTTCCGCACCCGCGCCGCGATCCGCGAGGTCGGCAAGGTGATGGGGCTGTCGGCCGACATGCTGGGCGCGCTGGCCGGCAGCAGCTGGGGCTGGCGCTCGGGCCCGCCCGACCCCGCGCGGCTGGCCGAACTGGGGCTCGACCCCACCGACCGGCGGCTGGCGCAGACCATGGCGCTGATCGCCGAGATCATCGGCTTTCCGCGCCATCTGAGCCAGCATGTCGGCGGCTTCGTCATCACCCGCGGCCGGCTGGACGAGCTCTGCCCCATCGGCAACGCCGCGATGGAGGGGCGCAGCGTCATCGAATGGGACAAGGACGACATCGCCGCGCTGGGCATCCTGAAGGTCGATGTGCTGGCGCTGGGGATGCTGACCTGCCTGCGCAAGGGCTTCGCGCTGATCGCCGAGCACGGCGGCGGCGAGGTCGATCTCGAAACCCTCCCGCGTGAGGACCCGGCGGTCTACGACATGCTGTGCCGCGCCGACGCGATCGGCGTGTTCCAGGTGGAAAGCCGCGCGCAGATGAACTTCCTGCCCCGGATGCGCCCGCGCTGCTTCTACGATCTGGTGATCGAGGTCGCGATCGTCCGTCCCGGCCCGATCCAGGGCGGCATGGTGCACCCCTATATCCGCCGCCGGCAGGGAAAGGAGCCGGTGCATCTGCCCTCGGCCGCGCTGCGCGGGGTGCTGGAGCGCACGCTGGGCGTGCCGCTGTTTCAGGAACAGGCGATGCAGATCGCCGTGGTGGCCGCCGGCTTCACCCCGGAAGAGGCCGACCGCCTGCGCCGATCGCTGGCCACCTTCAAGCGCATGGGCACCATCGGCACGTTCCGGGACCGGTTCATCGACGGCATGCTCTCGCGCGGCTACGACCCCGCGTTTGCCGAAGCGTGTTTCGCGCAGATCGAGGGCTTCGGCGAATACGGCTTTCCCGAATCGCACGCGGCGAGCTTTGCGCTGCTGGTCTATGCCTCGGCCTGGATGAAGCGCCACCACCCGGCGGCCTTTGCCTGCGCGCTGCTCAACAGCCAGCCGATGGGGTTCTACGCGCCCGCGCAGATCGTGCGCGACGCGCGCGAGCATGGGGTCGAGGTGCGGCCGGTCTGCGTGAACGCCTCCGGCTGGGACTGCACGCTGGAGCGGCGCGCCGACGGTGCGCTCGCGCTGCGGCTGGGGTTTCGGCAGGTCAAGGGGCTGGGCGCCGAGGATGCCGCCTGGATCGTCGCCGCGCGCGGCAACGGCTACCCCGACGCCGAAAGCCTGTGGCGGCGCGCGGGCGTGCCGGTGACGGCGCTGGAACGGCTGGCCGAGGCCGACGCCTTCGCCAGCACCGGGCTCGCGCGCCGCGCGGCGCTGTGGGCGGTGCGCGCGCTGCGGGCACCCAAGCCGCTGCCGCTGTTTGCCGGCGCCGATGGCGAGGGGATCGCCGACGCCCCGGTCGCGCTGCCCGACATGACGCTGGGCGAGGCGGTGGTCGAGGATTACCTGTCGCTGCGGCTGAGCCTGCGCGCGCATCCGATGGAGCTGCTGCGTCCCGCACTGGCGGGGCTGACCGCGCATGAAGGGCTGGAGGGCGCGCGCGGGCGGGTGACGATCTGCGGGCTGGTGATCACGCGGCAACGGCCGGGCACGGCCTCGGGGGTGATCTTCGTCACGCTGGAGGACGAGACCGGGGTCGCCAATGTGGTGGTCTGGCCGAAGGTCTACGACCGTTTCCGCCGCGCGGTGATCGGGGGACGGCTGCTGCGCGTCACCGGCCGGGTGCAGCGCGAGGGCGTGGTGATCCATGTGATCGCCGAGACGGTCGAGGACCTGTCGCCCCGCCTGCTGGCGCTCGGGCAAGGCCGGCTGATCGACCCGACCGAAGGCCGCTCGGACGAGGCGCGCCGTCCGGTGCCCAACGCGGCGCCGACCCATCCCGCCCCCCGCGCCCGACACCCGCGCGACCAGGCCAGGGCGCTGTTCCCCAGCCGCGATTTCCACTGACGCGGGAGCGTGATCCAGCGGAGCGCGCTGGCGCGCGCACGCCTTCTGGCACTGCGTGCGGGCGGGGGCTGCGCCCCCGCACCCCCGCGCCTGACTGCACCACGCGGGTGCGAAAACCACCGGCGCGCCCGCACGGTGCCCCAATTTCGCCGCCGGAAGCTTGTTCTTGCCGCCGATGGGTGGTCTGCTCCACCCGGCCCCTTAAGCAACCGGACCCATGCCCGAACACAGCAACGCGCGCAGCCGCACCGATGCGGTCGTCATCGGCCGAAACGAGGGCGACCGGCTGGTCGCCTGCCTGCGCGCGCTGGCCCCGCAGGTGCGCCGGCTGGTCTATGTCGACAGCGGCTCGGATGATGGCAGCCCCGAGCGCGCGCGCGCGGAAGGGGCCGAGGTGATCGCGCTCGACCCTGCGCGCCCGTTCAGCGCGGCGCGCGCGCGCAATGCGGGGTTGGCGGCGCTGGCGGGCGATCCGCCCGAATTCGTGCAGTTGCAGGACGGCGACGCGGTGCCGCGCCCCGCATGGGTCGCACGCGGGGCCGCGTTCCTGGACGCGACCCCGCGCGCCGCCGCCGTGCACGGCCACACGGCCGAGGCCGCGCCCGAGGCGAGCCTCTACAACCGCCTGATCGCGGACGAGTGGCGCGCCGCGCCGGGCGAAACGCCCGCCTGCACCGGTGTGGTGCTGATGCGCTTTGCCCCCCTGCACGCGATCGGCGGGTTCCGCGACGACGTGATCGCCGCCGAGGATGACGAGATGGCGCTGCGCCTGCGCGCCGCGGGTTGGACGCTGCACCGTATGGACGCCGACATGGCTGAGCATGACGCGCGGATGCTGCGCTTCGGCCAGTTCTGGCGCCGGGCGGTGCGCGCGGGCCACGGCTTCGCGCAGGTGGGCGATCTGCACCCCGGCTATTTCCGCGCCGAACGGCGCCGCGCCTGGGCCTGGGCGCTGGTGCTGCCGCTGGTGGCGGCGGTGCTGGCGCCGGTGCTGGTGCCGGTGCTGGTGCCGGTGCTGGTGCCGGGGATCGCGGCGCTCTATGCGGCCGCGATCGTGCGGATGGCGGCCCGGTTTCGCGCGCGCGGGTTTTCGGGGCGCGATGCGCTGGGCGCGGCGCTGTTGTTCATGGCGTCGAAGCCCGCCAATCTGGCCGGGATGCTGCGCTGGCGGCTGCGGCGGTGGCGGGGCGCGGCGCCGAGATTGATCGAATACAGGCAGGCGGGACAGGGATGACGCAGGACCCCATCAGAATCGGGCTGGTCGGCGCGGGTTACATCGCCGGCTGGCACGCGGCGGGGCTGGCGCGGGTGCCGGGGGTGGCGCTCGCCGGGGTCGCGGACCCCGCGACCGGCGCGGCGCAGGCGCTTGCGGGGCAGCACGGGGCGCGCGCCTTCGACAGTCTGGACGCCATGATTGCCGCGCAGGCGGTCGATGCCGTGCACATCCTGACCCCGCCCGGGACGCACCATGACCTTGCGCTGCAGGCGCTGGGTGCGGGGCTGCATGTGCTGGTCGAAAAGCCCTTCGCGACCACCGCCGCGCAGGCGCGCGCGATGGTGCAGGCCGCCGACGAAGCCCGGCGCGTGATCGCGGTCTGTCACAACTTTCTGGGCCAGCCCGGCTATGCACGGCTGAAGGCGGCGCTGGCGGACGGGCGCATCGGGCGCGTCGACCGGGCCGAGATCCGCTGGCATTTTCCGCTGCCGCCGCTGCGTTCGGGGCCGTTCGGGCTGTGGATGCTGCGCCACCCGCAGAACCTGATGCTGGAACTTGGCCCGCATCTGCACGCCTTCGCTCATGACCTGTTCGGCGCTCCGCAGGAGTTGCAGCTGCGCGTGCTGCGCCCTGTCACGCTGCCGGGCGGCATCGTGATCCCGCAGGGCTGGCGGCTGGAAGCGCGCGCCGGCGTGACCGAGCTGTGCCTGTCGGTGTCACTGGTCGAGGGGATGGAGGAGCGCAGCCTGAGCCTGCGCGGCGTCGCCGCCAGCGCGCAGTATGATTACGGCGCCGACACGCTGGTGATCGATGCGCCCAACACGTCGGACATCGTGGTCAACCCGCTGCGTCGCCAGTTTGCGCTCGCGCGCCAGCACGCGGCCGAGGGGCTGCGCAACGGCTGGCGCGAGGCGGTGTCGCTCAACCGCGACCAGCCCTACGCGCTGGGCTTCCGCGCAGCGTTTGCCGCCTTCGCGCAGGCGATCCGGCGCGGGCAGGCCATCGATGCGCGGTTTTCGGGCGACAGCGCGGCGCAGGTGATCGCTTCGGTCGAAGCGGCGGCCGCGCTGCTGCCCGGAAGCCCCGCGCCGACGCCCGCGACCACCCACGCGCACGACACTGCGCCCAAGACCACGCCCAAGACCACGCCCAAGACCGCGCCCAAGACCGCGCCCGGCGCTCTGGTGATCGGCGGCACCGGCTTTGTGGGCCGCGCGCTGGTGCGGGCGCTTGTGGCGCGCGGTGACCGGGTGCGCGTGCTCAGCCGGGGCCGAACCAACCCCTTCGCGGAACTCGGCGCGGCGGTCGAGCTGGTCTCGGCCCCGCTGACCGACCGCGCGGCGCTGACGCGCGCGATGGCGGGGGTGCGCTGCGTCCACCACCTCGCCCGCGCCGAGGAGCCCGACTGGGAGGGCTATCTGCGCAACGACGTCGCCGTGACCGAAACCATCGCCGAGGCGGCGCTGGACGCAGGCGTGCCGCGCGTCGTCTATACCGGCACGATCGCGTCCTATGACGCCTCGGACCCCGCGCGCACGATCACCGAGGACACGCCCTTCGGGCCGATGGAGCGGCGCAACCTCTATGCGCGCTCCAAGGCGCTGTGCGAGGAGCGGCTCATGGCGCTGCACCGCGCGCGCGGGCTGGGGCTGGTGATCGCGCGGCCGGGGATCGTGATCGGCCCGGGCGGTCCGTTGCAGCACTGGGGGCTGGGGCGCTGGCACGGCGCGGGCGCGGTGCGCGTCTGGGGCAGCGGGCACAACAAGCTGCCGCTGGTGCTGGCCGAGGACGTGGCCGATGGGCTGATCCGCGCCGCCGAGACCGCCGGGATCGAGGGGCAGGCGTTCAACCTCGTCGGTCCGCCGCTGTTGTCGGCGCGCGGTTATTTCGCGGCGCTGGCACGGCTGACGGGAACGCGGCTGCGCGTCTCATCCTCCGCTCCTGTCACGCTGTATACCGCCGACATGGTCAAGTATGTGCTCAAGCGCTGGGCGCTGCGGCGGCGCGGGCTGGCGGTGCCGCTGCTGGCCGACTGGCGTTCGCGCGCGCATCTGGCGCGGTTTTCCAACCGCCGCGCCTGCGAGGTGCTGG
>PUOA01000163.1 GCA_003551925.1 Paracoccaceae bacterium | reverse complement strand
CGTTCGGATCCTCGGGCTGAGCGTGATGGGCGGCGCGCAGCTCCTCCTCTTCCTCGCCTTCTTCGCCTCCTTCGCGGTCAAGATGCCGATGTGGCCGGTGCATACCTGGCTGCCCGATGCCCACGTGCAGGCGCCGACCGCCGGGTCGGTGATCCTGGCGGCGGTGCTGCTGAAGATGGGCGGCTACGGGTTCCTGCGGTTTTCGCTGCCGATGTTCCCCGTGGCATCGGACCTGCTGGCGCCGCTGGTGCTGTGGCTCTCGGCGATCGCCATCGTGTATACCAGCCTCGTGGCGCTGATGCAGACCGACATGAAGAAGCTGATCGCCTATTCGTCGGTCGCGCATATGGGCTTCGTGACCATGGGCATCTTCGCGGCCAACCAGCAGGGGCTGGACGGCGCGATCTTCCAGATGATCAGCCACGGCTTCATCTCGGGGGCGCTGTTCCTGGGCGTGGGGGTGATCTACGACCGGATGCACACGCGCGAGATCGCGGCCTATGGCGGGCTCATCAACCGGATGCCGGTCTATGCGGCGGTGTTCCTGCTGTTCACCATGGCCAATGTCGGGCTGCCGGGGACCAGCGGCTTCGTGGGCGAGTTCCTGACCTTCCTTGCGGTGTTCCAGGTCAACACCTGGGTGGCGTTCTTCGCCGCAACGGGTGTGATCCTGTCGGCGGGCTACGCGCTGTGGCTCTATCGCCGTGTGGTGATGGGCGAGATGATCAAGAACAGCCTCAAGACCATCACCGACATGGACGGGCGCGAGAAGGCGATGATGGCGCCGCTGGTGGTGATGACGCTGTGGCTGGGCATCTACCCGGCCGCCGTGACCGACATCATCGGCCCGTCGGTCGGCGCGCTGGTCGCCAGCCACGACGCCGCGCTGGCCGCGTGGGAGGCGTCCGAGCCCGCCACGCGTCTGGCGCAGAACTGAAGACGAGAGGGACCCCATGATCGCGTCTGATCTGATCGTTGCGCTGCCCGAGGTGCTGCTGGCGCTGTTCGCCATGGCCGCGCTGATGGCCGGCGCCTATGGCGGGCAGGACCGGCTGGCGCTGCCGCTGCTGTGGGTCACCGCCGGGGCCTTTGTCGTCATGGCGATCGTCATCGGCGCGGGCAGCAAGGAAACCGCGACCGCCTTCGGCGGCATGTTCACCGCCGACGCCTTCGCGCAGTTTTCCAAGATGATCATCCTGCTGTCGGCGGCGGTGGTGCTGGTGATGGGGCAGAACTACCTCAGCACGCGTGACCTGATGCGGTTCGAATACCCGGTGCTGATCACGCTGTCGGTGGTGGGCATGATGGTCATGGTCTCGGCCGGCGACCTGATCGTGCTCTATCTGGGGCTGGAGCTGCAATCGCTCGCGCTCTACGTGCTCGCCGCGCTGCGCCGCGACAGCGTGCGCTCGACCGAGGCCGGGCTGAAATACTTCATCCTCGGCGCGCTGGCCTCGGGGCTGCTGCTCTATGGCGCGTCGCTGGTCTATGGCTATTCGGGCACCACGCAATTCGCGGGCATCCTGTCCACCATCGGGGACGAGGGCATGTCGCTCGGCCTGCTGGTGGGGCTCGCCTTCATGCTGGCGGGGCTGGCGTTCAAGGTTTCGGCGGCACCGTTCCACATGTGGACGCCCGATGTGTATCAGGGCGCGCCGTCGCCGGTGACGGCGTTCTTTGCCACCGCGCCCAAGGTTGCCGCGATGGCGCTGCTGGCGCGGCTGGTGCATGACGCCTTCGGCGCGGTGCCCGGCGACTGGACGCAGATCATCGCGCTGCTGGCGGTGCTGTCGATGTTCGTGGGCGCCATCGCCGCGATCGGGCAGCGCGACATCAAGCGGCTGATGGCGTATTCGTCGATCACGCATATGGGGTTCGCGCTGGTGGGCCTGGCGGCGGGCACGGCGCAGGGCGTGCAGGCGATGCTGATCTACATGGCGATCTATGTGACGATGAACATCGGCATGTTTGCCTTCATCCTGTCCATGAGCCGGGGCGGGCGGCCCGTCACATCGATCGACAGCCTCAACCAGTATGCTCGCGCCGAACCGCTGCGCGCGCTGGCGCTTCTGGTGCTGCTGTTCAGCCTGGCGGGCGTGCCGCCGCTGGTGGGTTTCTTCGGCAAGTTCTACGTGCTGTGGGCAGCGGTGCAGGCGGGCATGGTGTGGCTGGCGGTGGCGGGCGTGATCGCCAGCGTGATCGGCGCGTTCTACTACCTGCGGCTGGTCTATTACATGTATTTCGGGGATGAGACCGATCCGCTGGATCATGCCATGCCCCCGGTTCAGGCGGGGTTGCTGGTGGCCTCGGCGGCGGTGATGGTGCTCGGAATTGTCAACCTGTTCGGGATCGAATCCCTCGCGGCGGCGGCGGCGGACAGCCTTGTCCGCTGAGCCGTGGCCCGCAGGTATCGGCCTGCGCATCCTCGACGCGGTGGACAGCACCAACGCCGAAGCCATGCGCATGGCCGCCAACGCGCGGGGCCCGGTCTGGGTGCTGGCGCGCCGGCAGACCAGGGGGCGCGCGCGCCGGGGCCGTGCCTGGCAAGACCCCGAAGGCAATTTCGCCGCCAGCCTGCTGATGCGCCCTGAGGGGCCGCCCGGGGCGCTGGCGCTGCGCTCCTTCGTCGCCGCGCTCGCCTTGCGCGACGCGCTGACGGCGGCGGGGGCCGGGGGGCTTGCGCTCAAATGGCCCAATGACGTGCTGCTGCAGGGCGGCAAGCTGGCCGGCATCCTGCTGGAAACGGTCGCCACCCCTGGCG
>PUOA01000186.1 GCA_003551925.1 Paracoccaceae bacterium | reverse complement strand
GACATCCGGCGCATCGGCTCGGTCAAGGACCGCGACGAAGTGGTCGGCAATTCCACGCGCGTGAAGGTGGTCAAGAACAAGGTCGCCCCACCCTTCAAGCAGGTCGAATTCGACATCATGTATGGCGAGGGCATCTCCAAGACCGGCGAGCTTATCGACCTCGGGGTCAAGGCGGGCGTGGTGGAGAAATCCGGCGCGTGGTACTCGCATGGCGACGAGCGTATCGGACAAGGGCGCGAAAACGCCAAATCCTTCCTGAAATCCAACCCGCAGGTAGCCGCTGCGATCGAAGACAAGATCCGCGCCGCGCATGGGCTGGATTTCCAGATGGGCGGCGACGACGGGGCGATGATCGAGGAGTAGGCGGTCCCCTGCACCCGCCCGGGACGGGCTGCGGCGTGGGCGCCATCTCGCGCGATCGGGTGCGGGGTCCGTGCACGCCGAGTGTGGACACCCCACGGGTGCGGGGATAAACGGAGCCGACAGCAGATCCGACCAGAGGCCCCGACGACATGGCAAGTCTGAACGACATCCGGTCGACCTTTCTCGACTATTTTGGGCGCAACGGGCATCGGGTCGTCGACAGCTCGCCGCTGGTGCCGCGCAACGACCCGACGCTGATGTTCACCAACTCGGGGATGGTGCAGTTCAAGAACGTCTTTACCGGGATCGAGCACCGCGATTACGTCCGGGCGACCACGTCGCAGAAATGCGTCCGCGCGGGCGGCAAGCACAATGATCTGGACAATGTCGGCTACACCGCCCGGCACCACACGTTCTTCGAGATGCTGGGAAATTTCAGCTTCGGCGACTATTTCAAGGACGACGCCATCGCCTTCGCCTGGGAACTCCTGACCCGCGAGTTCGACATCCCGGCAGACCGGTTGCTGGTCACCGTTTACCATACCGATGACGAGGCCGCGGCGATCTGGAAGCGTGTGGCGGGATTGTCCGACGACAGGATCATCCGCATCCCCACGGATGACAATTTCTGGCGCATGGGCCCCACCGGCCCCTGCGGCCCCTGCACCGAGATCTTCTTCGACCACGGCGATCACATCTGGGGCGGCCCGCCGGGATCGGCCGAGGAAGACGGCGACCGGTTCATCGAGATCTGGAACCTCGTCTTCATGCAGAACGAACAGCATGCCGACGGCACGATGAGCGAACTGCCGAACCAGTCCATCGACACCGGCATGGGGCTGGAGCGCATCGGCGCGTTGCTGCAGGGCAAGCATGACAACTATGACACCGACCTGATCCGCGCGCTGATCGAGGCGAGCGCGCAGGCCACCGGCACCGACCCCGACGGGCAGGGCAAGATCCACCATCGGGTGATCGCGGACCATCTGCGCTCGACCGCGTTCCTGATCGCGGACGGGGTGACGCCGTCGAATGACGGGCGCGGCTACGTGCTGCGCCGGATCATGCGCCGCGCCATGCGCCATGCGCACATGCTGGGCGCGCAGGACCCGCTCATGCACCGGCTGGTGGCGGCGCTGGTGCGTCAGATGGGGTCGCACTTCACCGAACTGACGCGCGCCCGGTCGCTGATCGAGGAGACGCTGCGGCTTGAGGAAACGCGCTTTCGCCAGACGCTCGATCGCGGGCTCAAGCTGCTGGATTCCGAGCTTGACCGCCTGCCCGAGGGCAGCCCGCTTCCCGGCGAGGCCGCGTTCCGGCTCTATGACACCTACGGATTCCCGCTCGATCTGACGCAGGACGCGTTGCGCGAACGCGGCCGCGAGGTCGAGATCGCGGGCTTCGAGGCCGCCATGGCCGAGCAGAAGGCCAAGGCCCGTGCGGCGTGGTCCGGGTCGGGCGAGGCCGCGGACGCCACCATCTGGTTCGAACTGGCCGACCGGTTCGGCGCCACCGAATTCCTGGGCTACGACACCGAAACCGCCGAGGCCGAGGTGATCGCGCTGGTCAGGGACGGGGCCGAGACCGCCACTGCCGAGGGCGAGGTGCAGGTCGTCGTCAACCAGACCCCGTTCTATGCCGAGGCCGGTGGACAGGTCGGCGACACCGGCTTCCTGCGCTGGGACGGCGGCGAGGCCGAGATCCGCGACACCCAGAAGACCGCGGGCGTGATCCGGCACAGCGCCGCGATCACCCGCGGAAATCTGCGCCGTGGCCAGCCGGTGAAGCTTGAGGTCGACCACCCGCGGCGCCGGGCGATCCGCGCCAACCACTCGGCCACGCATCTGCTGCACGAGGCGCTGCGCCGCGCGCTGGGGGATCATGTGGCGCAGAAGGGGTCGCTCAATGCGGCCGAGCGGTTGCGCTTCGATTTCAGCCACGCCAAGGCGCTTGACGCGGGCGAACTGCGCACGGTCGAGGCCGAGGTCAACGCCTATATCCGCCAGAATGCCCCGGTTGAGACCCGCATAATGACACCCCAGGAGGCTCAGGCGCTGGGCGCGCAGGCGCTGTTCGGCGAGAAATACGGCGACGAGGTGCGCGTGGTTGCGATGGGCACGCTGCCCAATTCCGGCAAGGGAAGCGACGGCGCGACCTATTCGCTCGAGCTTTGCGGCGGCACGCATGTGACGCGCACCGGCGATATCGGCGCATTCGTGCTGCTGGGCGATGCCGCGTCCTCGGCGGGCGTGCGCCGCATCGAGGCGCTGACCGGGCAGCCCGCGCTGGACCATCTGCGCGCACAGGCCGAGCGGCTGGACGCCGCGGCGGCAGCGCTCAAGGTGCCCGCGGGCGATGTTCCCGCGCGGCTGCGCGCGCTGGCCGAGGAGCGCCGCGCCCTGCAGAACGAGGTCGCCCAACTGCGCCGGCAGCTTGCCACCGGCGGCGGCGCCGGCGACAGCATCGCGGCGCGCGAGGTCAACGGCGTGAAGCTGATCGCGCAGGTGCTCAGCGGCGTGTCGGGCAAGGAACTCCCCCCGGTGATCGACGAGATGAAGGCGAGGCTGGGCAGCGCCGGAGCGGTGGTGCTGATTGCCGACACCGGGGCGAAGCCCGCCGTCGCCGCCGGCGTGACCGAGGATCTGACCGCGCGGTTGTCAGCGGTGGATCTGGTGCGCGCGGCGGTGGCGGCACTGGGCGGCAAGGGTGGCGGCGGGCGGCCCGACCTTGCGCAGGGCGGCGGCGCGGACATCGCGCAGGCCGACGCCGCGCTCAAGGCCGCCGAGGATGTGATCGGAGGGCTGACATGAGCGCGCTGTGGATTGCCAATGTGCATGTGACGGACACCGAAGCCTATGGCCGCTACGCGCGGCTCGCCACCAAGGCGATCGCGGCGCATGGCGGCGTGTTCCTTGCGCGGGCGGGGCGGTATGTGCAGCTGGAAGGCCGCGACCGCGCGCGCAACGTTGTCGCGCGGTTCCCGTCGGTCGAGGCAGCGGTCGCGTGCTACAATTCGCCCGAGTATCAAGCCGCGCTGGAGCATGCGCGGGGCGCGTCCGAGCGCGATCTGGTGGTCGTCGAGGAAGCGCCGCCGGCGCCGTGACATGCGCGCCCAGACCCAAGCCCCGGTGCACCCATGAGCCGAATCTGCCATATCGAGATCGACGACGCCGGGCTGCCCACCCCCACCCCGGAGGTCGAACAGGAGCGCCGTGTCGCGGTGTTCGACCTGCTCGAGGACAACAGCTTCCTCCTGCCCGCGCGCGACGGCGCCGCGGCCCCTGATGGCCCGTTCCGGCTGGCGCTGTCGATCCGCGAGCGTCGGCTGGTGATCGACATCGCCGCCGAGGATGGCGCGGAACTGGCGCAGATCCAGCTCAGCCTTGGGCCGTTCCGGCAGGTGGTCAAGGACTACTACCAGATCTGCGGCAGCTATTTCGACGCCGTCAAGCGCCTGCCGCCGAGTCAGATCGAAGCGATCGACATGGCGCGGCGCGGTATCCACAACGAGGGCGCGCGCATCCTGCAGGAGCGGCTCGAGGGCAAGGCACAGATGGATATCGACACCGCCCGGCGCCTGTTCACCCTGGTCTGCGTGCTGCATTTCGGTGGGTGAATGACGCGCAAGCTGCCCTCTTCGGTGCTGTTCTGCTGCGACCACAACTCGGTGCGCTCTCCCATGGCCGAGGGGTTGATGAAGAAGTTCCACGGCCAGCGCGTCTATGTGCAGTCCGCGGGCGTGCGCAACGACCGCGAGATCGACGGGTTTTCGATCGCGGTGAGCGCCGAGGACGGGGTGGAGCTCTCGCGCCACCGCGCGCGGTCGTTCGAGGAGATGGCCCAATGGGGCGACGATCTGACCGGCTTCGATCTGATCGTCGCGCTGTCGCCCGCCAGTCAGCGCCAGGCGCTGGAGCTGACCCGCTTCGCCCATATCGACGTCGAATACTGGCCGATCATGGACCCGACCGGGCTGGGCGAAACCCGCCCCGCCAAGCTTGACGCCTACCGCCAGACGCGCGACCAGATCAAGGAACGCCTGCTCGCGCGGTTCGGCACACCAACGGAGGATCAATGAGCACCGACATCGTGGCCCGCTACTTTGCCGCCTTCAACGCCGGCGATGCCGAGGGCATGCTGGCGCTGGTCAGCGACGACGTGGAGCATCACGTCAACCAGGGCGAGGTGCGGCGCGGCCGCGCGGTCTTTGCCGAATTCTGCGCGCATATGGGCGTCAGCTACCGCGAGGAGCTGCGCGATCTGGTGATCTTCGCCAATGACGACGGCACCCGCGCCGCCGCCGAATTCACCGTGCACGGCGAATACCTGCAGACCGACCCCGGTCTGCCCGAGGCGCGCGGCCAGCGCTATGTGCTGCCGGCGGGGTCGTTCTTCGCGCTGCGCGACGGGCGGATCACCCGCGTGACAACCTATTACAACCTTCAGGACTGGATCGCGCAGGTTTCGGCATGACGCTGCGGTATGCGCCGCTGGTGGGCGCTGCGGCGGCGCCGGTCCTCGATGATCTGGCCGCGCTGCGGATCGCGGTGTTCCGCGACTGGCCGTATCTCTACGATGGTGACCTGGGCTATGAGCGCGAATACCTGTCGGCCTATCGCGACAACCCGCAAGCGATCGTGGTCGCGGCCTTCGACGGCGCGCGGCTGGTCGGCGCGGCCACCGGCACGCCGATGACCGATCACGCCGAGGATTTCGCCGCCGCCTTCGACGGCAGCGGCTATGATCTGGCCGAGCTGTTCTATTGCGCCGAAGCGGTGCTGCTGCCCGCTTATCGCGGGCAGGGCGCAGGGCATCGCTTCTTCGACCTGCGCGAGGCGCATGCCCGCACGCTCGGCGCTCGCTTCGCCGCCTTCTGTTCGGTGGAGCGCTCCGCCGATCACCCCGCCCGGCCCACAGGCTACCGCCCGCTCGACCCGTTCTGGCGCAAGCGCGGCTATGCGCCGCTGCCCGGGGTGGTGGCCGGGTTCGGCTGGAAGGACCTCGGGGACGCCCACGAGACCCGAAAATCCCTGCAATTCTGGATCCGCGCGCTGTGAAGATCGCCGCCGCCGCATACCCGCTGGAGCGGCTGCCCGACTGGGCAGCCTATGACGCCAAGGTCAGCGCCTGGGTGGCCGATGCCGCCGGGCAGGGGGCGGATCTGCTGGTCTTTCCCGAATACGGCGCGATGGAGCTTGCCAGCCTTGGCGGGGCGGCGGTTGCGGCGGATCTGGAGGCCAGCCTGACCGAAGTCGCCCGCCACACCGACGCGATGGCGGCGCTGTTCGCGCGCGTGGCGGCAGCGCATGACGTGCATGTGCTGGCGCCGTCCGCTCCGGTGGCTGCTGGGGCCGGGCGACCCGTCAACCGCGCCGTGCTCTACGGCCCGCACGGGATGATCGGGCATCAGGACAAGCAGATCATGACCCGGTTCGAGCGCGAGGAATGGCACATCGCCCCCGGCACCGGGCTGACGCTGTTCGACACCGCGCTGGGCCGGATCGGGGTGCTGATCTGCTATGACGCCGAATTCCCGTTGCTTGCCCGCGCGCTGGTCGAGGCCGGGGCGCAGATCCTGCTCGTGCCCTCGGCCACCGACAGCTATGCGGGATACACGCGCGTGCGCGTCGGTGCGATGGCGCGGGCGCTGGAAAATCAATGCGTTGTGGTGCAATCTCCCACTGTCGGCGCCGCCGCGTGGTGCGAGGCGATGGACATGAATGTCGGCGCCGCGGCGATCTATGGCCCGCCCGATCACGGGTTCCCCGAAGACGGCATCCTTGCGCAGACGCGGCTCAACCTGCCCGGCTGGGCGGTGGCCGAGGTCTCGCTCGCGGCGGTGGAGCATGTCCGGCGCGCGGGCGGCGTGCTCAACCACCTGCACTGGGCCGAACAGCCCGCACGGCTTGTGCATGGGGTCAAACACGCTGATGGCGCAGTTAGCGCTTGAAAAAACCGCCTGAGAAGCGCATTTAACGTCCGTCCGCGAAATCTGGCGGAGGAGACACGCACGGAGTGACCATGGCCAAGGAAGAACTGCTCGAATTCCCCGGCGTCGTGAAGGAACTCCTGCCGAACGCGACATTTCGGGTCGAGCTGGAAAACGGCCATGAGATCATCGCGCATACGGCAGGCAAGATGCGCAAGAACCGCATCCGGGTTCTGGCCGGCGACCGCGTTCAGGTCGAGATGACGCCCTATGATCTGACCAAGGGCCGGATCAACTACCGCTTCAAGTGATGCGGCTGATCCTCGGCTCGGCCAGCCCGCGCCGCGCCGCGATCCTCGCGCAGATCGGCGCGCGGGTGGACGAGGTGCGCCCGGCGGACATCGACGAGACCCCACGCAAGGGCGAACTGCCCCGCGCCTATTGCCGGCGCATGGCGGCCGAGAAGCTGGCCGCGGTTCCGTCCGGGGCCGATGAGCTGGTGCTGACCGCCGACACCACCGTGGCACTGGGTCGCCGTATCCTGGGCAAGCCGGCGGACAGGGCCGAGGCGGCACGCTTCCTGCAGATGCTGTCGGGGCGGCGCCATTCCGTCATCACCGCGCTTGCTGTGCGGCATGGGGACCGGCGCCGGGCGCGCTGCGTGGTCTCGGCGGTCAAGATGAAGCGGCTGTCGGCGCTGGAACTCGAGGACTACCTCGACAGCGGCGAATGGCAAGGCAAGGCTGGCGGCTACGCGATCCAGGGCCGGGCCGAGGCCCTGGTGCCGTGGATGTCGGGGTCGTTTTCCGCTGTCATGGGGCTTCCGGCGGCGGAAACCGCGCAGATCCTGCGCGCAGCGGGGCTGAGCCTCGCCCCGGTGCCGGCGTGAAGGGCGTCACCGTCGCGCTGGGCCACCTGCGCGGCCGCGAGGTCGCCGCACGGCTGATCGACGGGGTGCTGTCGGACCTGCTGGTGGCGCTGCCCGCTGACCGGATGGCACCCGGCACCATCCTGCGCGCGCGCGTGGGACGGCAGATCAAGGGCATGGGCGGGGTGTTCCTGGACCTGCCCGGCGGCGCCAGCGGCTTTCTGCGCAACACGCGCGGGCTGCGTCCCGGGCAGGCGCTGCTGGTGCAGGTCTCGGGCGTGGCCGAGCCCGGCAAGGCGGTGCCGCTGAGCCCGAAGCTGACCATCAAGAGCACCCATGCCATCGCCACCCCGGACGCGCCGGGGATCAACGTCTCGCGCCAGATCCGCGCGCCCGATGCGATCGCGCGGCTTGCCGCGCTGGGCGAGGCTGCGATGATCGGCGCCCCGCCGGGGCTGGGGCTGATCCTGCGCTCGGGTGCCGCGGGCGCATCCGACGCCGCGCTGGCCGAGGACATCGCCGCGACCCGCGCGCGCGCCGAAGCGGTGCTTGCCGCGGCCGAAGGCCCGCCCGAGGTGTTGCTCGACCCGCCCGGTCCCCACGCTGCCGCGCTGCGTGACTGGACCTTGCCCGCCCCCGACACGCTGGCCGAAGGCGCCTCGGCGCTCGCCGATCACGGCGTGCTGGAAGCGATCGACGCGCTGCTGGCCGCCGAGGTGCCGCTGCCGGGCGGCGCATCGATGGTGATCGAACCCACCCGCGCGCTGGTGGCGGTCGACGTCAACTCGCCGCAGGGCAGCCCGGCGGCGGGGCTTTCGGCCTCGATCGCCGCGGCGCGCGAGCTGCCACGCCAGTTGCGGCTGCGCGGGCTGGGTGGGCAGGTTGTGGTCGATTTCGCGCCATTCGCGAAGAAGGATCGCGGCGCGCTGGAGCAGTCGCTGCGCGCCGCTTTCCGCCGCGACGGGCCCGCAACAACGCTCGCCGGCTGGACGCCGCTGGGCAATTTCGAGCTCCAGCGCCGCCGCGATCAGGTGCCGCTGGCGCAGGTGCTGGGGACGTGATGGCCTGCCCGATCTGCCACAAGCCCACCGCTGACGTCTACGCGCCGTTCTGTTCGCGCCGCTGCGCCGACGTCGATCTGGCGCGATGGCTTCGCGGCGATTATGCGCTGCCAGGGCCTGAAACCGATCCGCTCGACGATGGCCCCGACGACCTGGATCCACCCCCGCCGCCCCGCCATTGAGCCGCCGCCCTCGGCCCGCCGGCATTTTTCGCCCGGCCCCTCTGGACAGCCTCAACGCCCTCGCATAAGACGGCGGCACCCAGCGCTGATGGCGCTCCCGTGCCCGGGTAGCTCAGGGGTAGAGCAGTGGATTGAAAATCCTCGTGTCGGTGGTTCGATTCCGCCCCCGGGCACCACTTAACAATCTGAAATGGTTGGGTTTTGTGGTCATGTCTGGTCCTTGTTAGGGTCGGGTTTGACGCTTTTCGGGGACAGGTTTGACAATCTTCGCGCGTCTCGCGTTCTCTTTTTCCAGCGTCGCCATCGTCTCGCGGTTCTTGTCGGCAAGGTTCGCCGACCGCGAATAGTGCCGCGCCATGGACGGTGTTTTCTGTCCCAAGAGGTCCGCGATGCGCCGCTCATCAAGCCCGGCCTCACGCAGCGTCGTCGCCACGGTATGGCGCAGGCCCTTGAGCGTGAGGCCGGGCGCGATAAGCCCTTCCTGCTCCAGCCCGGACTTGAAACGGTGCCAGACGGTCGAAAAGCCGTTGTAGGTCCATGCCGCGCCCTGCGAGCTGGCCAGCACCGTGGCGGCGTCATGCACGGGGATGCTGTCGAGGGCGGCCTGCAAGGTCGCGCTGACGGGAATCGCCACATCTTCGCCGGTCTTGCCGCGCACGCCCCAGATCGTGTCACCGTCGATCTGGTCCTTGCGCAGCTTCAGTGCGTCAGAGGGGGCGAGCCCGGTGTTCATCATCAACGCCAGCGCCACCCGCACATGCGGCTTGGCGCGGGACAGGACGATGTCGCGCTCCTCGATGCTCCAGGGCCGGTTGGCATAGGCGCGGTCGCGCGGGCGGCGCTTGGGGATCACGTCCTTGGCGTAGGGTCAGGACCCATTGATTTCCTTCGTGTGGCGTGATTCACCGACCGAAAACCGAGCGGTGAACATGTCTGATCTCTTCTGGCTGACCGATGCGCAGATGGCGCGCCTTGAGCCCTACTTCCCGAAGTCCCACGGCAAGCCGCGCGTCGATGACCGGCGTGTGCTGAGCGGTATTATCTTCATCAATCGCAATGGGTTGCGTTGGCGTGACGCACCCAGGGAGCACGGCCCGCACAAGACGCTCTACAACCGATGGAAGCGATGGAGCGATAAGGGCATCTTCGCGCAGATCATGGCGGGTCTGGCCGCCGAGCACGGCGAAGAGAAGACCGTCATGATCGATGCGACTTACCTGAAAGCGCACCGGACCGCGACCAGCCTGGCCGCGAAAAAGGGGGGCGTGGACGCCTGATCGGCCGCACCAAAGGTGGCATGAACACCAAGTTGCACGCCATCTGCGACAGCCGGGGGCGGCCTCTGAGCTTGTTCGTGAGTGCCGGACAGGTCAGCGATTACATCGGCGCGCGGGCTCTGCTGGGCAGTTTGCCGGACGTGGAATGGCTGCTCGGGGACCGGGGCCATGACGCCGACTGGTTCAGAGATGCGTTGAAAGACAAGGGGATACGCGCCTGCATCCCGGGCCGGAAGCAGCGCAAGGCAACTGTCAAATACGACAAGCGTCGCTACAAGCGGCGCAACCGGATCGAGATCATGTTCGGCAGGCTCAAGGACTGGCGGCGCGTAGCGACCCGGTACGACAGATGCCCAAAGGTCTTCCTATCCGCCATCGCGCTCGCAGCAATCGTCATCTATTGGCTATGAGTCCTGACCCTAACGGCAGTGACGGGGAAGCAACCGACCTATCCCTGGGAAAACGAAAAAGGGCTGAAGCATTATTACCTGTGCGTCAGATCGTCGGCTCCAATACCAGCCGCGTCACCCTCTGCTCGAACCCCTGCCTCACAGACGCCACCAGCCCCTCGGGAAACCCCGGCGGCATCTCCGCCAATGCCCCGTCAAATGCCCGCTCCGCCCGCTCCCGAATATCCTCGAACACCTCCGCCACCTGTTCACGCGAGAACCCCGCCGCCAGCGCCGTTTCCACGAAATGCCGCCCGTGGATGTCCGCGACGCGGTAATGCCGCCCCTTGCCCGCGCGCATGGCGAGCTTCATGTCCTTGATCTGCAACGCCCCCGCATCCAGCGAGGGCTGCACCGTCAGCACGTCGTAAAGCGGCGTCATGCGGAAGCGCCCGCCAGGCATCAGGGCGATGCTGAAGTTCTTGGCGTGCCCGTCCGTCGCCCCGATCAGCCAGAACAAGACCACGGCCTTCAGGAAATCCGCCCGGTCGCGCTGCGGCTCGTCGCTGCCCGTCAGCAGATCGCAGATCTCCACGATGCCCGGACCGCCCTCGTTCTGGTATTTGCGGGTCGGCGGCACCGACAGGGCCTGGCAGCAATCCTCCTGCGGCAAGCGGATCAGGCGGCCGTCGCGGGCGCGCAGCCGGTCGAACCGTTCGATGACCAACGCGCGCGTCTCAGCGAAATCCGCGATCTCGGTCCGTGCTACGGGCAGGCCAAAGCCTGCAAGCAAGCGCAGGCAGAAGTGCTCGTTCTCGATGCTGTCGGTCAGGTCCATGCCATTGGGCAGGCGGCCGATGGCGGGCTTCAGGATATGGGTCGTCGGTGTTGTGCCGGTGGGCAGCACCCATCGGCCGTCATGGAACAAAAGCGCCGTTTTTTCCTGCGCACCGGCGACGGAGATGCGGAAATCCTGCTCGGCCCGGATGCCAAGCGGGGTCTGCGCCAGATCCCGCAGCATGGTGCCGATCCGGGCGTCGCTCAACGGCTCACCGGTCAGCGCGCGGGGGTCGCCCGGCACCTCTCCCTCGGGCAGGAATTGCAGCGCGCCCACGCAATCGCGCCCGATCCGCGCGAGCAGGCTGTAGGCGTCCACACCATCCGCGCCCACGCGTTCCGCCACGCGGCGGCGGATCAGATCGCTGTCGGGCAGAAGGTTCTCGAAAACCGCGATCACGGGCGGGCCGGTGTAGCGCTCGGGCCGCAGGGGCAGGGCGCGCGAGATGGGCAGCGTGTTCTCCCAGGCCAGCCATTCGGGCGCATAGGTGAAGGCGAAGGCCCCATCCGGCGCGCGGAAATACTGCCCCACGCGGCGGCCGTTCATGTAGACGTCGAGCGGCGCATAGGCGCGCTTGCGCCCCATCAGAAGATGTCCTCGAGATCACGCGGGGTCATCTTGCTGCGCGGCGCGATCCGCAGTTCGAGGTCGAGCGCTGCCAGCAGGTCGAAGATCGTCTCCGCCTTGGCGCCGCTGGCGCCGGTCTCGATGTTGGACACTGTGCGCTGCCAGACGCCCGCGCGGGCGGCAAGCCCGGCCTGCGTCAGGCCCTGTGCCTTGCGGGCGGCGCGCAGGGCCTGGCCGAGATCCTTGGTGGTGCGGGCGATCTGATCCATCGGGGTGATCCTTTCCCGATGAAGATGATCGGGGGATCATATGGAGTCAATATGTTCTGTGGGTAATAATATCGATTTATGATCCCGCAGACATTTTCCATCTTCGTTCGTCTTTGCCCTCTGCCGGGCGAGTGGTGGTGGATCGTCGACAGTCTAAGGCATGGCTGCTTGATGCCGGTCGGCATGAATTTTCCCTACGCACAGGGACCGAGAATTAGCTCATGGGCTATTTGTGGAATTTATAGCTCTCGCGCTATATTGACAAAATATCGTCCTTGAGCTATCAAAATGCCATGGACACCCTGCCCGCATACCCCATCCGAAGCCTGCGCCAAGCCGGGGCGGTGCTGAAGGCGCGGCGTGCGGCGCGCAAGATCAGCCAGAAGCAGCTTGGCGAGATGACGGGAACGGCGCAGTCCACCATTTCCGACATCGAGAATGGCGTCGTATCCGTCAGCCTCGATGTCTATCTTCGCCTTCTCGAGGCCCTCGGCACGGAACTGTCCGCGACGGACCGTGTAGCCGACCCAGGGCAGCCATAGAATGGCGCGCATCGCCCGCGCGGGCCGCCGCATACGTCAAAGCAAGACCGCCGTCTGGTACGAAAGGGCGCGGGTGGGAACGCTGACCCGCGCGACGGATGGGGCCATCGCCTTCACCTATGATCCCGGCTGGCTCGCCTCCCAGGCCGCTTTTCCGGTTGCCAGCGCCCTGCCGCTGACCAGGCTGAAATGGCAGGGCGACCCCGTTGTCGCCGCCTTCGACAACCTCCTGCCCGATGCCGAAGGCGAGCTGCGCGAGAAGATCGCCGCGCGTGTCGGGGCGCAGGGCAAGGACGTGTGCTCGCTGCTGTCCGTGCTGGGGCGCGACTGTGTCGGTGCGCTGCAATTCCTGCCTGGGGACGAGGCCCCGTCCGAGCAGGACATGCAGTATCGCGTCATTTCGGAAGAGGAGATGGTCGCCGACCTGAAGAATCTCGCCGCCG
>PUOA01000103.1 GCA_003551925.1 Paracoccaceae bacterium | reverse complement strand
TGCGGCATCCTCCAGACGCGACGGGGGATTGCCCTCAATGGCAGAGAGTCAGGTCGTGTCTCAATGAAAAGACCTCGTGGAACCCTCTGGGTTAGTATGAGAACACCCAACATTTCAAGTTTCTGTTGCCCGGATTACACTAATCTGGACGAATGTGCAGCAGAGGTGAGCATCTCTACCAAAATGCCTCACAATATCCTCAATTAATAATCATGGTAAAGTCAAGGCTTCCGCAAAGTTCATTATTGCCGTGAATATCAGGCAGTCGGATTGGCTCATCAATCGCCAATCAATACCCGCTTTGGCTTTATATCTTTTATTTCTCGGTAGAATTCATCAAAATCGAGTCTGTAATCAAAATGCTCCTTTGCCTGGTGCCTCATATGCCCTCGTATTTCAAGGTTCCGGATAACGATTAGCTCTTCCTCCTCATGAGATCCATGTACCAGCGGGATTCCCGAAGGACTCCAGATGCCACTTTCGCCGCAGAAGCGCCCGCCGGTCTTCTCAAAAACGCCAACGCAGTTCGCCCCTATGCTCCATACCTGGTTATGTGCAGCCAGCGCTGAGTGCATCAGCATCCAGATGAACTGGTAATAATTGTCTATTTTGAGATTAAGAAGCGGATAATTACGCACCGCTTCCGTTCGCCAGGCAGCCGGGGTAATGATAACATCCACCTCATCGTCAAAAGCATATCTTCTGCCCAGATCTACAAAACACAGGTCATAGCACATCATTACTCCCATCCTCCCACATCGCGTATCGAGCACCAGCCTCTCATCGCTTCCCCTGTGAAAAAAGAGTTTCTCCAGCGGGGTTAAAAATATCTTGTCGTAGAATACGTCATTGTAATCAGCACCCGGCGTCATCACAAAGGTGCTATCACGTGTCTTTCCATGGCTTTTATCCACTCTTACATTACCGAAAAAGACCATATTTGGCCCGTTGTCACCACCAACCAACCCTGCCTTTATACCGTCCAGCACCCTTTTTACCTCCGGCTGGCGGTTATCACTGGCTTTCAGTTGCTCCTGTACCTCCATCTTATGGTCAACATCCCAAACATGGCCGGAAATACACAGTTCTGGAATGACCAGGATCTCAGCATTCACCTCGTGGGCTACCTGTACGATATCCTCCATACGCGAGAGATTGTATCCGATATCAAACCTGGGGTTTATATTGGCTATCAGAAACGTGGGGCAGGCTTCGTTTTCGGAGAATGTCACGTCCGTCACCTTGTATCCATTCACCAGGGTGGCAGTCGGACCATCTCCTAGTTTTGCACCTGCCCACGTATTGGGTTCTATTTCTCTTTGGTTCCCGCTCACTCGTACATTTTACACTAACCGCTATCCGAGGCAAAGAAGGCCTTTAAGATCTGTTCTGGCTTGTTAAGCTAATTGCCTGTGCCTCGTATGGAAATAGAAAGCCTCCTGTTCCGTCAAACGAGATGGCCGATTGTTACCTCCAGGTCTATTCGCGGCTAACTCGTCTTCTTGATCTTGTCTAGCGCCTTCTGCGCAGCTTCCCGAACGATACTCTCCGTATCCTCCAAGGACTCAGTGAGGGATTCTACTGCAGCGACATCCCCTATCTCTCCGAGCGTGCGCGCAGCCTTCTCTCGAATTCGAGGATCTTTATCCTTCAGAACCTTAATTAGGAACCCTACGGCTGGTGTTCCCAATCTTACTAATTCATCCCAATCTTTCCTTGCGATCGAATAGGAAGCTTTATGTGAGTGGTTCTTAGGTCTCCAACGAAGCTCCTGAAGTGCTCGTGCTGTCTCGGTTCGAACTCCGACATCTTCATCCTCCAAGGCCTCGACAAGAGGCGCAACTGCTGGCTTTCCTATCCTGGAAAGCGCCTCTATCGCCGTCTCTCGAACTCCCCAAGTCTCATCTTTCAAGGCCTGAATGAGGGGTTCTACCGCCCTGCTATCTTTTATCCTCCCGAGAGCCTCTGCTGCCTTCTCTCGAACTACCCAAGTCTCATCCTTCAAGGCTTGAATGAGGGGTTCTGTCGCCCTGCTATCGCTTATCTTCCCGAGAACTTCTGCTGCCCCCGTTCGAATCGCCGGAACATCATCATTCAAAGCCGCAATGAGAGGTTCTACCGCTGGTTTTCCTATCCTGACAAGAGTCTCTATCGCCTTCTCTCGAGATCCCCAAGTCTCACTTTTCAAGTCTCTAATCATTGGATCTATTTTGTCCATTTCACGCTCCCAGGTCGTCTAATCGCTCGCCCTTAGATAAAGGTAGCATCTACCAGGGTAAGCGTCAACACCGTTAAGCCTTTATGGGATTTCCCCCGATGCGCTTCGGTCATTGCGCAGGCTTCTTAAAATCCGTCATGGCTCTTTTGAATGTTTGCCCAAATGTTACCCAATACATGAATCGATGCACAGGGGTGTCCATCGATATGTTAAAAATAGCAGCACTAAATGGTATATATTCTACACTTCGCCCACTCAGTTAAGGGGGCAAGGTCACGGTGATACCCCTGATTAGTTTTGGGTTCGGGCGTCTTGTCTCTTGGTCATCATTTTGTCTCTGATAGCCAGCTTATGATTTCCTTGACTTCAGGAATCCCCCCAACCACCTTCACACTGACGTTGATGGCCAGCACCTCGTGACCTTTGATTTTGCGGTCGGTACTGATCTCGATCTGCATGGTGTTCTCCTGCATGAGTGTGGTTGGTTCAATACCGGTAGATGGCGGCCAATCCCGTTTGCCCCGGCATCCGTTCGGCTGGAATCACCATGACC
>PUOA01000063.1 GCA_003551925.1 Paracoccaceae bacterium | reverse complement strand
CCTCCCCCACAAAGTCGGGCACCGCCGATGCTCCAGCCGATGCCACACCGCAACCGCGCCACACTGGCGCCCGACCTCCCCCTTCACCTTGACCGAAATATCCTCGGGGGTGAATGCGCGCGGCACGCGCGCAGAGGGGGCAGACAGCCCCCTCGCACCGCGTCAACCAGAACCGCCGCGCACAACAACACCACCCGCCGACATCACGGACGGCGCGAAACCGGCCCCGGACGCCTCCGTTGCAACGCAGCGCCCACCGCATCGCGCGCCACGGCGCAGCCCCACCGCCACCAAGGCTGCGCGCTCAGATCGGAGGCTGCGCCGCAATCCGCGCGCGCAGGCTGCTGCGCAGCACCGACGGGTCGCCGGCGCGCAGGGCGGCCTCGGCGGCGGCACACAGATGCGTATCGCCCGTGCTGCGCGCCACGCCGCGCAGAAACCGTGCCGCATAGGCCTGCATCGCCGCGCTCCGGCGGTTCGCGCCCAGCACCCGCTCGGCATGCGCCAGATCGTCGCGCAGCGCCATCGGGTCGGGCGCGGGCAGAGAGCCGCCCCCGCACCAGTCACCCGACGCGTGCGGCCCGCAAAGCGCGCCGTGCAGCGCCGCGACCCCCGCAACCGGCTTGTCCAGAAACAGGTCCGCCCCCGCAGCAAGCGCCCCGGCCGACCGCTCGGGGTGCCCGGAAAGCACCACGACCCGTGGCCGCGCCGCCCCCCGAAGCAGTTCGGGGATCAGCGTCTCGCCCGTTCCGTCGGGCAGATCGAGGTCCAGGATCACCGCATCGGGGCGATAGAGCGCGAGATGCCGCCGCGCCTGGGCAAGGCTCTCGGCCCGCCGCATCCGCGCCCCGAATGCGCGCAGCATCAGCCGCAGCGCATCCGCGGCGACGCGGCTGTCATCGACCACCAGAACCGTCAGCCCGGGCAGCGCCGTCGGCGCCGGACGGGCAGCGTGACTGTCGCGTGTCATGGCAAGACCTCCGTTGTCGCTCACCCTTCCGAGCCGTTTCAGGAAACGCCGATTCTCCCTAACAGCCGCTTAACGCAGGCGCGTGCCATTGCGCGGTTGCATCCCGTCCGGCGCTTCGCCATAACCGCCCCCACCCTGTCACGGAGGGAGCATGATCGGCCGTCTCAACCATGTCGCCATCGCGGTGCCCGACCTCGAGGCCGCCGCCGCGCAATATCGCGACACCCTCGGCGCCGAGGTCGGCCCGCCGCAGGACGAACCCGACCACGGGGTGACGGTGGTGTTCATCACGCTGCCCAACACCAAGATCGAGCTGCTGCACCCGCTGGGCACGGACAGTCCCATCCGGGGCTTTCTGGACAAGAACCCCGCAGGCGGCATCCATCACATGTGCTACGAGGTGGGCGACATCACCGCCGCGCGCGACCACCTGCTGGCGCAGGGCGCGCGCGTGCTGGGCGACGGCAGCCCGAAGATCGGCGCGCATGGCAAGCCGGTGCTGTTCCTGCACCCGAAGGATTTCAACGGCTGCCTGCTGGAGCTCGAGGAGGCCTGATGTCGATCATGTCCGCCATCGCGATGTTCGCGATCATCTGGTTCCTGGTTCTGTTCGTGGTGCTTCCGATCCGCCTGCAGACCCAGGACGAGGCCGGCGAGGTCGAACCCGGCACCCCGGCCTCGGCCCCGTCCGAGGCGCGGATCGTCCAGAAGTTCAAGATCGTCACCGGCGTGACGCTGGTGCTGTGGGCGATCGCGGCGGCGATCCTGATCTCGGGCGTGCTCACGCTCGACAGCATCGACATCTTCGGCGACTGGCGGCGCAGCTTCTGAGCTACTCGGGCAGCACCTGCTGGACGATTCCGACCAGCGCCAGATAGATCGTGGTGATCACCAGCGCCCAGCTGGCAAATTCGGGTTGCGTGAAATCGGTCCACGCCGCCCAACCGGCGAACACGGTCCACACAAACGCCACCGGCAGCGACAGCGCGCGCCAGCGCCGGGTGCGGACCGGGTGGATGAACTTCAGCGGCGCGAACATCGCCGCCGCCAGCGCCACCACCACGCCCAGAATCACCCAGAACCCGGGCTGCACCGCGAAGATCACCACCGCCGCCATGTTCCAGCACGCCGGAAACCCCTGAAACGAATTGTCAGGGGCCTTCATCCGCGTGTCGGCGAAATACAGGACGCTGGCAAAGGTGATCACGATGATCGCGATCCATCCGGTCCAGCCCGGCAGCAGCCCCGACTGGAACAGCGCAAAGGCCGGGATGAACACATAGGTCAGGTAGTCGATGATCAGGTCCAGCAACACGCCGTCGATCTTGTTGGCATGCGCCTTGACGTTGAACTTGCGCGCAAGCGGCCCGTCGATGCCATCGACCGCAAAGGCGACCACCAGCCACAGGAACATCAGCGCCCATTCGCTCTGCACAGCGGCCAGCATGGCCAGCATGGCGAACACCGCCCCGGTGGCGGTCAGCAGATGGACGGAATAGGCGCGCAGCGTGTCTGACATGGCGCGCCTAATGCGCCAAAATCGACCCGCGCGCAACCGCCCGGAACTGCGCACCGGAACGCCGCCGCACCGCCTCCGGGGTGGGCGCGACGGGTGGGTGGGCGGGCGCCCACCCCGGAGGCGGTGCGGCGGCGTTCACGCGCGCGGATGGGCGCGGTCGTAGACCTCGCGCAGCCGCGCGCCATCGACGGCGGTGTAGATCTGCGTCGATTGCAGCGACGCATGGCCCAGCAGCTCCTGGATCGCGCGCAGATCGCCACCTGCGGCCAGCAGATGCGTGGCGAAGGAATG
>PUOA01000293.1 GCA_003551925.1 Paracoccaceae bacterium | reverse complement strand
GGGGGCGGGAGCGCCGCCGTCCCGGCGCTTCGGGGCCGATGTGGCGATGCTTCCGGCGCGGTGTCCGGCCTGCGCGCGAGAGAGGGGGCGATGGTCGACGCGGTTTCCGGACGCGTTCCGGGCACCCGGCCGCGCTTGCGCGGGGCGCCCGGACGGGGGAAGCGTGCTCGGCGCTGGTCGGTCCGCGTGTGATCTTGCGCTCGGGTCCGGCGATGCGCGCGCGGCCCGTTCGCGTCACGGGGTCTCGGCGCCTGCAGGCGTGCCGGGCAGGGCCGGCGGGTGCGGCAACCGGTCGGCCTGCAGCCGGTCGGGGCCAGACTGGCGGCCAGACTGGCGATCGGACTGGCGATCGGACTGGCGATCGGACTGGCGGCCAGACTGGCGATCGGACTGGCGGCCAGACTGGCGCACCCTCCAGTGCGCAACCGGCGCGGTGCGCGCGCGCAGCCGTATCAGCCGCCAACGCGGTGGCGCGGGGCTTGTCCCGTGTGCGTCGGTCGATGCCTGTCGCGCCGCGGAGTCAGCCTCGAAAGCCCCCGTGGCGCCCCCCGTAACCTTCGCCGCATCTTCCTGCTCAGTGCTCCCGGAGGCGCCCGTCGCGGCGGGCGGGGCGGGCGTCTCTCCCCCCGCGCCCGCGCGCCGCGCGGCGGGGCACGGAGCCAGCCACCAGCGGCTTTCCACCCCCGCCGCGCCGCCCGCCCCCGGTGTCAGCAGAAGCCCCAGCGGCGCCGGTGCCAGCGCGGCGGTCGCCCCGCCCTGCGCCCCGTGCTGCGCCCCGCCCTGCGCCCCGCCCTGCGCCCCGCCCTGCGCCCCGTCCTGCGCGGCGCGCGGTGCGGGGCGCGCGCGGGCAGCGCCGGTCTCGGCGGCCAGGTGCAGGCGGCGCACGGGGGTAAGCGCGGGCGGCTCGGGCAGTTCCACCACCACCAGCGCGGCGGCGCCCGCGCGCAACGCTTCCTCGGCGCACCACAGCAGATCCTGCGTCTGCACGCAGTCCACCACCACCAGCCGGCCCGGATCGGCCCACTCGGCAAGTCCGTGCGGGTTGAGCCGCCCATCGCCCCGGGCCGGACGGATCCACAGCGTCGCCCCCGCCCCGCCATACGGCGCCAGCCCCCGCGCGATCCCGGCCATCACCCAGGCCGCGAACAGCCGCCGTGCGGGACCGCAGGCCTCATGCACGCGGCCCGGGCGCAGCTGCAGCCCCGGCGCGACCGCGACCCCGTCCGGCCCCCGCGGCGCGCCGCGCGGTCGGCTGGCGGGGTGCACCAACCCCGGCGGCAACTCGTCCCGAGCCTGACAGCGCTGCGAATCGGACCTATGCACATTCATGCCCCAAGCATAGCGTGTTCGCCAAATGTTCCAACCCCCTCCCGCACTCCCTCCCATTTCCGCTTGCCCCCGCCACCCGGCGCGATAGGGTCGCGCCGACCATCCGACAAGCAGGATACCGCATGCAACACATCCCCCTTGGCCGCACCGACCTGCGCGTTTCCGAATACTGCCTGGGCACCATGACCTTCGGCACCCAGACCGACGAGGCCGAGGCGCACCGCCAGCTCGACATGGCGCGCGACGCGGGGATCAACTTCCTCGACGCCGCCGAGATGTATCCGGTCAACCCCATCAGCCCCGAGACCGCTGGCCTGACCGAGGAGATCGTCGGTCGCTGGATCGCCGCGCGCAACGCCCGCGACATGATCGTGGCCACCAAGATCACCGGCGCGGGCAGCAACGCCATCCCCGGCGGCCCCGCGATCAGCCCCGCCCGGATGCGCGAGGCGGTCGACGCCTCGCTGCGGCGGCTGCAGACCGACACGCTGCACATCTACCAGCTGCACTGGCCCAACCGGGGCTCGTATCATTTCCGCCAGCACTGGACCTTCGATCCCTCGGGGCAGGACCGCGCCGCGGTGGTCGCGCACATGCACGAGATCCTGCACTGCGCGCAGGAGCTGATCGCCGCGGGCAAGATCCGCCATCTGGCGCTGTCGAACGAGACCGCCTGGGGCACCGCGATGTGGCTGCGGCTGGCCGAGGAGGCGGGCCTGCCGCGCGTGGCCAGCATCCAGAACGAATACTCGCTGCTCTGCCGGCACTTCGACACCGACCTCGGCGAGCTCAGCGTGCACGAGGGCGTCCCGCTTCTGGCCTTTTCGCCGCTCGCGGTGGGGCTGCTGACGGGCAAATATGCCGGCGACGTGACCCCCGACGGCTCGCGCCGCGAGCGCAGCCCGAAGCTGGGCGGGCGGCTCACCCCGCGGGTGTTCGAGGCCGTGTCCGCCTATCTGGGCGTCGCCGCGCGGCACGGGATCGACCCGGTGCACATGGCGCTGGCCTTCACCCGCTCGCGCCCGTTCCAGACGCTGCCGATCCTGGGGGCCACCACGGCGGCGCAGCTCGAACATCAGCTGCCGGGGGTCGCGCTGACCCTGGACGCGGCGGTGCTCGAGGACATCGACCAGATGCACCGCATTCATCCGATGCCGTACTGAGCCATGCGCGTCGGGGTGGCACCGTGGGCGGGGGCGGCGGCGGCGCTGGCGCTGGGCCTCGCCGCCTGCCTGCCGGGTGCCGACGCCCCCCGCAGCGGGTCCGAGCGCGCCCCGGACGCGGAGGCGATCGAGGTCTCGACCCTTGCCCCCCTGTCCGCCGGGGACGCCCCCGTCCTGGCCGAGGGGACGCGCGCCGACGCGCCGTCGGCAGGCGACGCCATGCGCGGGGCCGACCTGCAACCCGACGACCCGACCGACCCCGCCCGCGCCAGCGCCGCCCCCGAGACCG
>PUOA01000155.1 GCA_003551925.1 Paracoccaceae bacterium | reverse complement strand
CGCGGCCTCGTCCATCAGGTCGATCGCCTTGTCGGGCAGGAAGCGGTCGGTGATGTAGCGATGGCTCAGCGTCGCCGCCGCCACCAGCGCCGAATCCGAGATTCGCACCCCGTGGTGAAGCTCGTATTTCTCCTTGATGCCGCGCAGGATCGAGATCGTGTCCTCGGGCGTGGGCTCCTCGACCATCACCGGCTGGAAGCGCCGCGCGAGCGCTGCGTCCTTCTCCACATGCTTGCGGTATTCATCGAGCGTGGTGGCGCCCACGCAGTGCAGCTCGCCGCGCGCAAGCGCCGGCTTGATCAGGTTCGCCGCATCCATCGCGCCTTCGGATTTGCCGGCGCCGACGAGGGTGTGCATCTCGTCGATGAACAGGATGATCTCGCCCGCAGCGGCGGTGATTTCCGACAGGATCGCCTTCAGGCGCTCCTCGAATTCGCCGCGATACTTGGCGCCTGCGATCAGCGCGCCCATGTCGAGCGCCATCAGCTTCTTGTTGCGCAGGCTCTCGGGCACGTCGCCATCCACGATGCGCAGCGCCAGTCCTTCGGCGATGGCGGTCTTGCCGACGCCGGGTTCGCCGATCAGCACCGGGTTGTTCTTGGTGCGGCGCGACAGCACCTGCATCGAGCGGCGGATTTCCTCGTCGCGGCCGATGATCGGGTCGATCTTGCCCTCGCGCGCGGCCTCGGTCAGATCGCGGGCGTATTTCTTCAACGCCTCATAGCCGTCCTCGGCGCTGGCGCTGTCGGCGGTGCGGCCCTTGCGCAGGTCGTTGATCGCCTCGTTCAGCCCCTGCGCCGACACGGCCCCGGCGTCGAGCGCGTCCTTGGCGTCCGAGCGCACCATCGCCAGCGCGGTCAGCAGACGCTCGACCGGCACGAAGCTGTCACCGGCCTTCTGCGCCAGCTTCTCGGCCTGGTCCAGCACCTTGGCGGTCTGGGCGTCCATATAGACCTGCCCCTGCCCGCCCTGCACCTGCGGCAGCTTGGCAAGCGCGATGTCGTTGGCCTGCGCCACGCGTTCGGGCGCGCCGCCCGCGCGGCGGATCAGATTGGCCGCCATGCCTTCGGGATCGTCGAGCAGCGCCTTCAGCAGGTGCCCCGGCACCAGCCGCTGGTGATCCTCGCGCAGCGCAAGGGTCTGAGCCGCTTGCAGGAACCCGCGGGCGCGTTCGGTGAATTTCTCAAGGTTCATGGTCACTTACCCCTTTTCAAGCGCCCGCGCTCCTGGCGCCTGCGGAGGTGCAGCGCGCCCCTGGCCGGGCCTCTCGCATTACTTGGGAAGCCGCGCCGGGCGTTGCAAGATGCAAGGACGCGGCGGCGGCATTTCTGCCGCGCGCCGCGCAAAGGCATTCCATGTCAGCGGGTTACGCGCCTGGTGGCTCAGCGATAGAGCAGCGATATCCCCTTGTGAAACAGGTGGATCTTCTCGGGCGGCGCGGTGACGCGAACGGTCTTGCCGCGCATGTCGGAATGCGTGCCCGGCAGCTTCGCCAGCATCGGCTTTTCGCCATTCTCGGGCTTGAAATAAAGCACGGTCAGCTCGCCCAGCGCCTCGACGATATCGACCTTGCCGGCGTAATAGACGTCGTCGCCGTCGGAGGCAGTCAGATCTTCGGGGCGGGCGCCGACATGGACGTCGAGCCCCTTGTCGTCGTCGCGCGTGGGGATCGCCGCGGTGATCCGCCCGCCGCCCGCAACCTCGACCACCGTTTTCTCGCCGGTCTCGACCACCTTGCCGGGACGGATGTTCATCGCGGGCGAGCCGATGAACTGGGCCACGAACTCGTTCTGCGGCGTGTTGTAGAGCTCGAGCGGCGTGCCGACCTGGCTGATGCCGCCGCCCGCCAGAACCACGATGCGGCTGGCGAGCGTCATCGCCTCGACCTGGTCATGGGTGACGTAGATCATCGTGGATTCGGGCATCGACTCCTTGAGCTGCGCGATCTCGATCCGCGTCGCCACGCGCAGCGCGGCGTCGAGGTTCGACAGCGGCTCGTCGAACAGATACACCTTCGGGTCGCGCACGATCGACCGGCCAATGGCCACCCGCTGGCGCTGGCCGCCCGACAGCGCCTTGGGCAGACGGTCGAGATACTGGTCAAGCTGCAGGATCTTCGCGGCGCGCGCCACGGCCTCGTCGATCTCGGCCTTGGTCTTCTTGGCGATCTTCAGCGCGAAGGCCATGTTGTCGCGCACCGTCATGTGCGGATAGAGCGCGTAGGTCTGGAACACCATCGCGATCCCGCGCTGCGCGGGCGGGATGTCGTTGACCACCATGCCGTCGATCTCGAGCGTGCCGCCGGTGATCTTCTCCAGCCCGGCGATCATGCGCAGAAGCGTCGATTTCCCGCAGCCCGAGGGGCCGACGAAGACGATGAGCTCGCCGCGCTTGATGTCCAGGTTGATGTCCGACAGCACCTTGACGTCGCCATAGGCCTTTTCGACATCGGTAAGCTTCAGTCCCGCCATGTGTGTTTCCTCCCCCGCTTATCGTTTCTGTACCAGACAGGGCTGCCACGGCCCCAGATGCACGATTCCGTCCTCGCCGGGACCCGAGCTGTTGAGCTCCTGCCCGATCGTGACCCAATGCCCCTCGGGCAGGTGCAGCGCCGCCGGTTCCTCGCCCAGGTTGAAGGCACAGAACAGCGTTTCGGTTTCGGTATCGCGCACGAAGGACAGCACATCGCCCGAGACATGCAGGTCGCGCAGGCTGCCGCGCGAGAGTGCCGGATGCGCGTGGCGCATCGCCACGGCGCGGCGGTAGTGGTGCAGGATCGCGTCGG
>PUOA01000126.1 GCA_003551925.1 Paracoccaceae bacterium | reverse complement strand
CTCGCGCGCGCGAGGGATCGCCTCGGGGGGCAGATCCAGCGCGGCGGCGCAGTCCAGCACCCAGGCATCGTCCATCACGATGAAATCGAGCACCGCCAGCAACATGCCCGGCTCGGTGGCCTGCGCGCGCAGCGTCGCCATGTCGGCCCCCGAGGCGCCGAGGAACACGGGCAGCAACGCGTCATTTCCCGCCAGCCATCCCAACGCCAGAAGCGCGGTTGTCTCGGCCTGCTGTGGGGTCATGCGGCGGGGCTCCTGCAGAGGGCGCACGGGGACGTGACCGCAACGCGCGGTGAAAGCATTTGTTAACCTTTCTTCACTATTCATCAACCATGACAAGGCGCGGGTCTGCGCCGGGACGGGACGCGTGGCATGACCGGCACAATCCTCATCGTCGATGATCTGGCAACCAACCGCATCATTCTGCGCGCGCGGCTGGGCAGCGCGTGCTACAACACCCTCGCCGCCACCAACGGGGCCGAGGCGCTGGAGGTCGCGCGGAAGCACCGGCCCGACCTGATCCTGCTGGACATCATGATGCCGGATATGGACGGCATCGCGGTTTGCCGCGCGCTGCGTGATGATCCGCGCACGGCCGGTATCCCGGTGGTGCTGGTGACGGCCAGCAATGAACAGGCGCTGCGGCTGGCTGCACTCGACGCCGGCGCGCGCGATTTCCTGACCAAGCCGCTGGACGAGATGGTGCTGCTGGCGCGCGTGCGCAGCCTGCTGCGCGCCTCCGAACTCGAGTCCGAACTGCAGCGCCAATGCGCGCTGTGCGACCATCACGGGCTGGCCGATGCCGCGCCTGGGTTCGAGGTGCCGCCCCGCGTGGCGCTGGTCGGCGCGTCTGCCCGGTTCGCGGCGTTCTGGCGGCGCCAGGTGATGCCGCTCTACCCCGGCTGCCGGGTCGAAACCCTGAGCGTGGCCGAGGCGCTGGGCCTGCAGGGCGCGGGCCACGATGTCTACGTGATCGCGCCCGAGATCGCGGACGAGCCCGGCGGGTTGCGGCTGCTGCTGGACCTGCGGACCCGCAAGCCCACACGGCGCGCGGCGTTGTGCGTGGCGCTGGCGACAGGGGCGACCGAGTCCTGCGCCACGGCGCTCGATCTGGGCGCCGATGATCTGCTCGCGGGACCGATCGACCCGGCCGAGGCGGCGCTGCGACTGCAACTGCTGGTGGCGCGCAAGCGGCGCGTGGACGCGCTGCGCAACAGCGTCGACGAGGGGTTGAACCTGGCCGCGATCGATCCGCTGACGGGGCTGTTGAACCGCCGCGCGGCGGGGCAGCGGCTGCGGGGGATGGCCGCGCAGTGTCGCCGCGAGGGCAGCCGCTTCGCGGTGATGCTGCTCGATCTGGACCGGTTCAAGGCAATCAACGACAGCTTTGGCCACGGGGTCGGCGACAAGGTCCTGCAGGCGGTCGCCGGGCGGCTGGAAGGGGCGCTGGGCCCTGCCGACGTGCTGGCCCGTCATGGCGGCGAGGAGTTCCTTGTCGCGCTTGCGGGCGTTACCGCGGGCAGGGCGCGCGAGGTCGGTGAACATCTGTGCCGGCTGGTCGAGGCGACGCGCATCAATGCGCCGGGACTCCCGGTCCCGCTGCAGGTGACGATGTCGGTGGGGCTGGCGTTGTCCGACGCGGCGCCCGACGGGGAAAGCGCCGCCGTCGAACGCGTGATCGAGCGCGCGGATCGGGCGCTTCTGGCGTCCAAGGCGCATGGGCGCAACCAGGTGACCGTGAACCAGACCGCCGCCTGAGACCTGCGGCACGCCGCCGACGGGTGCCGGCCGCGGCAGGCGCCGCGGTGACGGGGTCGGTGTCAGACGGGGCGCAGGGTGGCGGCGATGGCGGTGGTCACCGGATCGGGTGCGATGATCCGCGCGAGCCAGTGGTCGGGGTCTCGCTCGGCCAGAACGGGCGTGACCAGCGCCGCGTAGCCCTGCGGTCCATGATGCGCCACGGCCAGCGCCTTGGCGGCGACCGCGAGCACCACGAGCGCCATCAGCCCGCCGAAGATCGCGCGCATCGGGCGCGCCTTGCCCTCGCGCAGATGGCGCGCCCAGGCGGGGTCGCGCGCTGAGTGCTTTTCCAGGATCCGCGTCCGGCGCTCCAGGAACGCGTCGTGTTGTGCCTTGCCCATGTCGCCAGGTCCTCGGGTCGGTTGAACTGCTGCCAGACACCGACGGGATAGCACAGGAATGCGGCGGCGATGTGGCGCGCAAGCTCAGCCGGCGCGGCGCAGGGTCAGACTGACCCAGCCTTCCAGGTGCTCCTCGGCCAGCGGCGTGAAGCCCGCCGCGGCATAGGCCGCGCGCAACTCGTCAGCCTGGCGTTCAAGCACGCCTGACAGGATCACATGTCCCCCGCGCGCGGTGTGGCGCGCCATGTCGGGGGCGAGCGCGATCAGCGGCGCCTTCAGGATGTTGGCGAAGATCAGGTCAAAGGGCGCGGCGGCGGCGAGGCTCGGGTGCGCGAAGCCCTCGGCCTCGACGCAGGCGATCCGGTCCGCGAGCCGGTTGGCCGCAAGGTTGGCGCGCGCGACATCCACCGCCACCGCGTCGATGTCGCTGGCAATCACCTCGGCCGTGGGCAGCACATGCGCGGCGGCCATCGCCAGCACCGCCGTCCCGCAGCCGATATCGGCGATCCGCACCGGGGCGTGGCCATCGCCGAGAAGCCGCTCGAAGGCCAGCAGGCAGCCCTTGGTGGTGCCGTGGTGCCCGGTGCCGAAGGCCATCGCGGCCTCGATCAGCAGTCCCACGCGGTCCGCGGGCAGCTTGTCGGCGTCGTGGCTGCCATAAACGAAGAAGCGCCCGGCCTCGACCGGGGTCAGCTCGCGCCGGACCTTGGCGACCCAGTCGATTTCGGGCAATTCCGATACGGCGAAGGGGCGCGCCCCATGCGCGCCGGCCAGCAGCATCAGCTCGACCTCGTCGGGGGGCGCGGTGAAGTAGCCGCCGACCTCCCACAGCCCCGAGCCGTCTTCGAGTTCGAACACGCCCACGCCGGCGGGGGCTGCGGACATGGCCTCCATCGCCTCGCCCAGCGCGTGGGCCTGCGCGGCGTCGGGCAGGGTGGTCAGGGCGGAATAGGTGGGCATGGCGGGCTCCTGCGCGCGGGGGTCGCGTCGCGCCTAGACCCGCCCCGCCGGCGCGTCAAGCGCCCGACCGTGCCCATCCCGGCGCGTCAAGCGCTGGGCCACCCGACTGCCGGCGCCTCAGGCGCCCGGCACGCCCAAGCCGATGGGGCAGGTGACCCCGGTGCCGCCCACGCCGCAATAGCCGCCGGGGTTCTTGGCCAGATACTGCTGGTGATACCCTTCGGCGAAATGGAAGGTCGGCGCGGGCAGGATCTCGGTGGTGATGGCGCCCAGCCCCGCCTCGGCCAGCCGCGCGCCATAGGCTTCGCGCGTGGCCTCGGCGGCGGCGCGCTGCGCGTCGTCGTGGCAATAGATGCCCGAGCGGTACTGCGTGCCGACATCGTTGCCCTGCCGCATCCCCTGCGTGGGGTCGTGGTTTTCCCAGAACACCTGCAGCAGCGCCTCGAAGTCGATCTGCGCCGGGTCATAGATCAGGCGCACGACCTCGTTGTGGCCGGTGCGCCCGGTGCAGACCTCGTCATAGGTGGGGTTCGGGGTGTAGCCGCCCGCGTAGCCGACCATGGTCAGCCACACGCCGGGGCGGTCCCAGAACATCCGCTCCACGCCCCAGAAGCAGCCCATGCCGACCATCGCCTCGGCCATGCCATCGGGGACGGGGGCCTTGAGGGGGCGGCCGGTGACATAATGCGTCTCGGCGGTGGGGATGGGGTGGTCGCGGCCGGGCAGCGCCTCGGCCGGGTCGATCATCGTGGTGCTCTTGCGCAACAAGCCGAACATGCGGTGCTCCGTTTCCCGTGTCTGGGCCAGAGGTAGGCGCGCGCGGGCGCGGGGGCAAGCGCGCTCAGGTCATGCGTCCGGCGTCAAGGTGCAGCACGCGGTCCATCCGACCGGCAAGCTCCAGATTGTGCGTGGCGATCAGCGCCGCAAGCCCGGTGTCGCGCACCAGCCCCATGAGCACGCCGAACACCTGCTCCGAGGTCTCGGGGTCGAGGTTGCCGGTGGGCTCGTCCGCCAGCAGCAGCGCCGGTTCGTTGGCGAGCGCCCGGCAGAAGGCGACGCGCTGCTGTTCCCCGCCCGACAGCGCGGCGGGGCGGTGCGCCTCGCGCGCGGCAAGGCCGACGTGGTCCAGAAGGGCGCGCGCGCGGGTCTGCGCGGCGGCGCGGGTGGCGCCATTGGCCAGTTGCGGCAGCATCACGTTTTCCAGCGCGGTGAATTCGGGCAGCAGGTGGTGGAACTGGTAGATGAAACCGATCTGGTCGCGCCGCGCGCCGGTGCGCGCCTCATCGCCCAGCCGCGACATGTCCTGCCCGCCCAGCCGCACGGCGCCGCTGTCGGGCGTGTCCAGCAGCCCGGCGATGTGCAGCAATGTCGACTTGCCGGCGCCCGAGGGCGCCACAAGCGCCACCACCTCGCCCGCGCGCAGGGACAGCGCGGCGTCACTGAGCACCTGCACCGCGTTGGGGCGGCCGGGGTTGTAGGTCTTGCTCAGCGCCTCGAGTTCCAGCACCGGGGGGGCGTCATTCATAGCGCAGCGCCTCCACCGGATTCATGCGCGCCGCGCGGCGGGCGGGGAAGATGGTGACCACGAAGGACAGCCCCAGCGACAGCGCCACCGCGCGGGCCACGTCTTCGGCGCGCAGCAGCGCCGGCAGGTCGTAGATCCCGCGGATCGACGGGTCCCAGACTCCGCCGCCGGCGATGAAGTTCACCGCACTGAACACCTCGTCGATGTAGATCGCGAACAGGCAGCCCAGCAGCACGCCCATCGCCGTGCCCGCCACGCCCACCGAGGCGCCGCAGATGAAGAACACCCGCAGCACCGCGCCCTCGGTCAGGCCCATGGTGCGCAGGATGCCGATGTCGCGGCCCTTGTTCTTGACCAGCATGATCAGCCCCGAGATGATGTTCATCGCCGCGATCAGCACCAGGATCGACAGGATCACGAACATCACGTTGTCCTCGATATCCAGCGCACGCAGGAACGACCCCGCGCTGTCGCGCCAGGTCCACAGGATCGCGCGTTCGCCGCCCGCGCGCAGCAGCGCGGCATACATGGCCTCGATCCGCTCGGGGTTGTCGACCATGATCTCCAGCTCGTCGGCCACACCGTCGCGGTTGAAATAGAGCTGCGCCTCCTCGAACGGCAGATAGGCGCGGGTGCGGTCGATGTCGTAGCGCCCGGCGGTGAAGATGTAGACCACTTCGAACGCCGAGACGCGCGGACTGGTCCCGAAGGCCGTGCGCACCCCGTCGGGCGAGATCAGCCGGATCGAGTCGCCCACCGACACGCCCAGCTCGCGCGCGACGCCCGAGCCGATGGCGATGCCTTCGGTGAACCGGCCGATATCGCCCAGGCTGTCCTGCGGATCGGCGATGCGCGGGATGGTGCGCAGGTTTTCTTCGGCGATGCCGAACACCTCGACCCCCGCCGAGGCGTCCTGCGCGCTGGCCATGACCTGCCCGCGCACCAGCGGGGCGACGCGGGTGACGCCGGGCACCTCGGCGATGCGCGCGGCGATCTCGGCGTAGTCCTCGATCACGCGGCTCGGGGTGCCGGCCTCGGTCATCGCGGTCGCGTGATAGAGCGTGACATGCGCGTTCGCGCCCAGGATGGTGTCGACGAATTCGGCCCGGAAGCCCGCGCGCACCGACAGCGTGGCGATCAGCGCGAACACCGCCAGGGTGATGCCGATGAACGATATCAGCGTCATCACGCTCACCCCGCCCTCGGCGCGGCGCGCGCGCAGATAGCGCCAGGCGATCATCCATTCGAAGCCGGCAAAGGGCGCGGTGCGGCGGGACATGGGTGCTCCTTCAAGGATCGGCGCGAAAGTGCCCCCCGCGCGCGGGATGGTCAAGCGCCCGCCGCTGCCGCGGGCGGGCAGGTGGCGCAAGCGTGAAGCGGCTCAGCGCGGATGCAGCCGCAGCCCCGCCGCATCGCGCCGGAACGCGACCGAGCGCGCCAGATCGGTGCAGGCCGGCGTGACGTGGTTGACGCCGGTGACGCCGGGCTCAGAACCCGGCATCGCCGCCGCCCTGCTGCCAGGGCTGGGCAAGGTTGCCGAAGCGGGTAAAGCGGCCCTCGAAGCTCAGCTCGACGGTGCCGATGGGGCCGTGGCGCTGCTTGCCGATGATGACCTCGGCGCGGCCGTGGACGCGCTCCATGATCTCCTGCCACTTGGCCATCGCTTCCAGGTCATGATCGCCGGGCTTCTCGCGCTCGCGGTAGTATTCGTCGCGGTAGACGAACATCACCACGTCGGCGTCCTGCTCGATCGAGCCCGATTCACGCAGGTCCGACAGCTGCGGGCGCTTGTCCTCGCGGCTTTCGACCTGCCGGCTGAGCTGGCTGAGCGCGACCACCGGAATGTCCAGCTCCTTGGCGATGGCCTTCAGCCCCTGGGTGATGTCCGACACCTCCTGCACGCGGCTTTCCTTGGCGCTCGCGCCCTTGAGAAGCTGCAGGTAGTCGACCATCAGCACATCGAGCCCGTGCGTGCGCTTGAGCCGCCGCGCCCGTGCCGCCACCTGAGAGATCGGCAGCGCGGGCGTGTCGTCTATGTAGAGCGGGCAGGTTTCCAGCGCCTTGGCGGCTTCGACAAAGCGGCGGAATTCCTCTTCGGTCATGTCGCCGCGGCGGATCTGTTCGCTGGGCACCTCGGCGGCTTCGGACAGAATCCGCGCGGCCAGCTGCTCGGCGCTCATCTCCAGGCTGAAGAACCCGACCACGCCGCCGTTGAGCGTGCCCTCGGTTCCGTCCGGTTTGGTGCCGCGACGATAGGACCGGGCGATGTTGAACGCGATGTTGGTGGCCAGCGAGGTCTTGCCCATCGACGGCCGCCCGGCGAGGATGATCAGGTCCGACGGGTGCAGCCCGCCGAGCTTCTTGTCCAGATCGACCAGCCCCGTGGACATGCCCGCCAGCCCGCCATCGCGCTGGTAGGCGGCATTGGCGATGTTCACCGCTTCGGTCACCGCGCGCAGGAAACTCTGGAAACCGCGCTCGGTCACGCCCTGTTCGGCCAGCTGATAGAGCCGCTGCTCGGCGTCGACGATCTGCGATTTAGGCTCGCTGTCGATGTCCACCTGCGCCGCGCGCGCGGAAATATCCTGCCCCAGCCGGATCAGATCGCGCCGCACCGCGAAGTCATAGATCATCTGCGCATAGTCGCGCGCCGCGTAGGACGAGATCGCGGCGCCGGCCAGCCGCACCAGATAGGACGGCCCGCCGAGTTCCTTCAGCCCCTCGTCATCCTCCATGAACGCCTTTAGCGTCACCGGCGAGACCAGCGCGTTCTTGTGGATGCGCGCGGCGGCGATCTCGAAGATGCGCTGGTGGACGGGTTCGAAGAAATGATCGGCCTTCACCAGCGCGGCGACGCGGTCATAGACGTCGTTGTTCACCAGAATCGCGCCCAGAAGCTGCTGCTCGGCCTCGATGTTGTGCGGCAGCGACGGCATGTCGTCGCCGCCATTGGGGCGGATCACGGTGACTTCGTTCATTGGCGGGCATTCCTGCGGTTCGGCTCAGGCCCCCGTATGGCGCAGCGCGCCCGGCGGCGCAAATTGTATAACCCTGTGGACGGGCTGTGGACAGCCGCCCTGTATCCGCATCTTGCGGCATGGCGCCGGGGTGCGTCAAGATATGGGGTGGCTCAGGCGGGCGCCCAGTCATGCGGTGCGCGCAGGAAATCGGCGACGGCGTCCAGCGTGGGCGCGTCGAAGTCGCCCGCGCGGCGGGCCTCGGCCAGCACATCGGCCCAGGTGCACAGCGCATGCAGCCGCACGCCGTGGGCTGCCAGCTTCGGTTCGGTGTCGGGGAAGATGCCGTAGTGAAAGATCACCGCGGTGTGCGCGCACTCGGCGCCGGTGTCGCGAATCGCATCGACGAAGCTCAGCTTGGAGCCGCCATCGGTGGTCAGATCCTCGACCAGCAGCACGCGCTGGCCGGGCGTCATCTCGCCCTCGATCCGGGCGTTGCGGCCATAGCCCTTGGGTTTCTTGCGCACATAGCTCATGGGCAGCGACAGCCGCTCGGCCACCAGCGCGGCGAAGGGGATGCCCGCGGTCTCGCCGCCTGCGACGTTGTCGAACGCCTCGAAGCCCGCGTCCTCGAGCACGCGCGCGGTCAGGAAATCCATCAGCGCGGCGCGGATGCGCGGGTGGCTGATCAGCTTGCGGCAGTCGATATAGGTGGGCGCGCGCAGGCCGGAGGCGAAGGTGAACGGCTCGTCGGGGCGGAAATGCACGGCGCGGATGTCCAGCAGCATCCGCGCCGTCATCCGGGCGACCTGTGAACGATCGGGAAAGGTGGTGGGCAGCATCGCTCGGGGTCCTGTCAGTTGGGGGTGACGCGCCAGTGCAGGGCGAAGCCCGGATCGAACAGCGTCACGGGGCCGTCATCGGTCATCAGCTTCGCGGGCAGCTCGAGCGGCGCGTCGTCGCGCACCAGCGTCAGGCGGTCGTCATTGGCGGGCAGCCCGTAAAAGGCGGGGCCGTAGAGCGAGGTGAAGCCTTCCAGCCGGTCGAGTGCGCCCTCGTCCTCGAACACATGGGCAAGGATCGACATGGTGTGCGGCGCGGTGAAGCAACCCGCGCAGCCGCAGGCGCTTTCCTTGGCCCCGTCCGGGTGCGGCGCGCTGTCGGTGCCCAGAAAGAACCGCGCATCGCCCGCGGTGGCGGCGGCGCGCAGCGCCAGCCGGTGGGATTCACGCTTGGCCACCGGCAGGCAGTAGTAATGCGGCCGGATCCCGCCGGCGAGGATGTGGTTGCGGTTGATCACCAGATGATGCGTGGTGATCGTCGCGGCCAGCCCATCTTCGACCGAGCGCACGTAGTCGGCGGCGTCGGCGGTGGTGATGTGCTCCATCACCACGCGCAGCCCCGGCGTCGCGCGGCGCAGCGGGTCGAGGATGCGGTCGATGAACACCGCCTCGCGGTCGAAGATGTCGATGTCGGGGTCGGTGACCTCGCCATGCACGCACAGCGGCACGCCGGCCTCGGCCATGGCGTCGAGCACCCCGCGCACGCGGTCGAAATCGCGCACCCCCGAGGCCGAGTTCGTCGTCGCCCCCGCCGGGTAGAGCTTGACCGCCGTGATCACGCCCTCGCGGTGCGCGGCCACCACGTCGGCGGGGTCGGTGTCCTCGGTCAGGTAGAGCGTCATCAGCGGCGTGAAACGCGCGCCCGCGGGCAGGGCGGCGGTGATCCGGTCGCGGTAGGCGCGCGCGTCGGCACCCGTGAGCACGGGCGGCACCAGATTGGGCATGATGATCGCGCGGCCGAAATGGCGCGCCGATTCGGGCGCAACCGCACGCAGCATCGCGCCGTCGCGCAGGTGGAGGTGCCAGTCGTCAGGACGGCGCAGGGTCACATGCGAGGTCATACACAGCGCCTACACAAGGACGCGCGCCGAATCCAGCGCCGATGCGGCGCCCGGGTCAGGGTTCTGCGGGTTCGCGCGGCTGCGCCTGCTGCGCGGCGTCGTGCATCGCGCGCAGCCGCGGGCTGTCGATCACCCGCAGCGCCGCGCGCGTCACCAGCAGCGTCAGCCACGGCCGGCCCAGCGCCTCGGTCCGCAGGGCAAGCCGCATCAGATAGGTCCCGAAACGGTGCCGGCGGCGGAACAGCGTGTAGAACGCACCGCGCGTCAGCGTTCCCGCGCAGACCTGCGTCAGCGCCGGCCCCAGCACGTCCATCGCGTGCAATTCGCGCGCGGTGTCGCGCCCCAGCCAGCGGGTGCGCAGCGCGGTCACGTTCGGCCCGCGAAACAGGCTGGCATGCATCGCATCGAGCCGCAGCGCGGGGTCGTGGATGATGAACACCTGTGCGGCCGCCTCGACCATGTCGGGGGCGTAGCCGTAGCGCGTGGTGAAATCGAGCCGGCGCGCCTCGGGGAAGCGGGTGTCCCAGGCGGCGCGGTCGGTCCCAAGCGTGGCCTGCGGCGCCACCGCCAGCACCGTCGCGCCCGGGGCGGCGACTGCATAGGCGCACGCGGCGTGCCCGCACGCGCCGGTGCCGAAGAACACCACGCGGTCGAAGCGGTCGAAGAAGCCGTCATCGGTCAGCCGGTCGATCAGCTCCCACACCGGGGGCTGGCGAAACCACGGCTCGCCGCGCGCCACCAGCGACAGCGACGCCCAGCCGCGCGCGCTTGCGACCTCGTATCCGCGGGGGCGCTGTCGACCGCCCCCGGCGCGGATCTCGGCCAGCGCCTCGAAGCTGACCAGCAGGACGTCGGCGCTGCCCTCGCAGAAAAATGCCGCATGTGCGGTGCCGAGCGGCTCGAACCAGCCCAGTTCTTCGCCCAGCTCATCCAGCCGCGCCATCCATTCGGCATCGGTCTGCGCCTTCGACAGGTCGATATCGTTACCTGCGTCGCTCATGACGGCTCGTATCCTTGTCCCTATCCCTCATAACCGCAGGGTTTCCACCGAGACAATGGCCGCTTGCCGATGGAAACACGGCAGAAACTTGATCGCCGGCGCGGATGGGGAAACACTGTGTTCGCGTGGCGGGATTGTCCGCTTGCCCCGGTGCATCGCGCGCGCCATAGTTCGCCGGGGAGCGAACGGAGGGTCGCGTGATCGGTTTGCGCGCATCTGTGCGGCGTACGATATCGTCGGGTCTGTTGGTGCTTGCGGTGATGGTCGCCGCGGTCGCTCCGGTCGTGGCCGAGCCGCCGTCCGGCCATGACGACGACACGTTCCGTGCCGCGCTCGCGCTGTGGCTCGCGGATGACGAGGCCGAGGCGCTGCCGCGTCTGGCCGAGCAGGCGCAGGCAGGCAACGACGCCGCGCGGCTGTTGCTGGCGCTGATCGATACGACGGCGGCGCTGCAGGGGCCGTGGCTGGCCGCCTTGCCGCGCGCGGACCGCATCGCGCTGATGCGCGCGCCGGGTGGGCTGTCGGGGCGCAGCTGGATCCACGCGGCCGCCGACGCCTCGCCTCTTGCCGCGTTGTGGCGCGCGCTGTGGCGCGCCGAGCCCGATCCTGCGTTGCCCATCGCCTTCGCCAAAGCCGCCGAGCCCCGCGCCGCGCGCGCAGCCGTTGTCATCCAGTCCGCGCGCGGCGTGCGCGGGATGGAGGCTTATCTGGCGCACCCGGCGTTTCCGCCGGGTGTGCGCTACCTGCTGGTCGGCGGTCCCGACGATCCGCTGATCGACAGCCTGCACCCCGGAGACCCGCAGCGCCTGTTCATCCCCGCGCCCCATTCCGGGGCCGATTTCCCCGACTGGCTGGCCACCGCCCCCGAAGCGCTGTTGCTGCGCGGTTTGTGCGACGCGCGCTGCCCCGAGACCGCCGCCGCCTGCACGCGCGCGGCCTATGCGGCCCTGAACGATCATGCGACGCTGCTGATGCTGGGCGCGCCATCCGAGGTGCTGGTTCCCGCCAGGGAGTTCGCCGCCAGCGCGCGCGGGCACTCGGCATTGCTGCGCCGCGCGATGATGAGCACCCAGGCCCGCGGCCGCGCGCGCCAGATGGAGGCGCTTTCGAAGATCGACGCCTGTTTCGTCGCGCAACTGACCGCCGAGGTCGACCGCTTCCGCGGCTATCGCGAGCGGCCCTCCGAGTGAGCTTCGCCTGGCGCATGTCGTCCGGAAGCGGGACCCGGTTCCGAGCTTTTCGACATGCGATGACAACAGCGTAGGGGGGGTCGTGCGAATACGGTTGAGCGCCGGCCGCGCTGGCAGGCTGTTGTGGCAGTGCCGTGTCATCGGATATCCGACCGCCTGATCGCGAGCCTTTTCCGAAGTGCGCCGGCCGCCGGGTTTTGCCCGCACGACCTGCCCGGGCGGCGCCCGCGCTCCTGTTCCGGCAGCCCGCCAGCGTGATCATCGATCGCACGGCGGCGGCCGAGCCATCATGCGCGAAGGTGGCTGCAATGAACGCGCACGGGGCCGAGCGTCCCATCGCCGCACCGCGGCCCGTCGCTGCGCTCGCGCTGTGCCTCGCACTGGACGATGATCACGCTGGCGCTCGAGCGCGGGTGCTGCCGCGAGGGTTGGGCGGCAAGGTTTGCCCATCGGCGACGAACATCGGTCGCGCGCACCGTGTGCGGGCGCTTTTCAATGCGCTCGATTTCGCGAGATTGTCCCGCACTTGCCTCGATATTGCCTTGATCTTCCCACAGCTTCGTCGCTGTAACGAGTGTCCAGCCGGAGGAGTGTGCATGACTGTCGTTCGAGGAGCCTGCGCGCCAGGTTTCTGAGGTCCGAGACCGGCGGCATCAGCGTCGAATACGTCCTCTGGACCCCGGCCCTCCTGGCGATACTGCTGCTGGTCGCCGACACATCGGCGGCGTTTCTGGCGCAGGGGGCCATGTGGCATGCCGCCGGGGACGTGTCGCGCGCGCTCGCCACCGGGCGGCTCGCCCTGACCGAGGCCGAGGCCTTCCTTGCCTCCAGCGCGGGTTATGCGCTCGACGTGCAGGCGCAGGGCGAGCTGATTTCCGTGCGGCTCTCGCGCCCGTTCGACGGGATCGGCACGGGCATGATGCTGTCGCCGCTGGGCGACATGCAGGTCACGATCGTGCAGCGGCTGGAACCCGGTGTCGAGCTCTGAGGGAGAAAACGCCATGTCAAGCAGACCAACCCCCCGCACCCTGTCGGCCCATGCGCGCCGCTTCGCCCGCGACGAACGCGCCGCCGCCTCGGTCACGGCGCTCTTCACCTCGCTCACCGTGCTGATGATCGGGGGCGTGGCCGTCGATCACGCGCACGGCGTGAGCGCCCGCGCCCAACTGCAGGCCGTGGCCGATGCGGCGTCGCACGCGGCCGTCCTGCG
>PUOA01000054.1 GCA_003551925.1 Paracoccaceae bacterium | reverse complement strand
CGTTGTCTTTGAGCCTCGTCACGAAGAAGACACCGGAGTCATTCCATTGCCAGAAGAGTTCAAAGTCACAGTAAGCCCGATCCACAGCGACAATGCTGCCCGCGGGAAGGGTAAACTGGTAGGCTGTCTTGACATCGGTGGTCTTGCCATCGGTGATCACGGCGAAATCCGGCAGATAGCCGTCGTGGTCCAGCAGCAGATGGAGCTTAACGGCACCCTTGGTCTGACGGAAGTCAGCCCAGGGAAACAGGCTGAGACAGAGGTCGATGGTGGTCGAGTCGAGACTGAGCAGCTTGTTCTTGAAGCGAAACCTCTTCTTCTTGCCGGGACTCTCGCTGCGGCAGAAGTCCCGCAGGTGAAAGAAGGCATTCTGATAGAGCTGCCAGGGACGGTGGGCATTGGCGTAGGAGAGCGTGCTCTTGGCCGGGGCAGCGCGCAATCCCAGGTGACTGAGTTTGCCGCAGGTGACGGCCAATCCGTCGCTGATCTCCCGCAGGCTCTTGGCCTGGGCCAGTTGACAGAAGAGCATGGCGACATACTGATCCCAGGAGGAGAAGCCCTTGGCGTGGCGTTCTGCTCCGCACTCATGGACCAGCCGCAAGAAGAAGGCACGTGGGATAACCTGGAGAATCTGGCTGAACAGACTTGTGGTAAATTTCATGGTAGAGACTCCTTCGTAGTATTCGGTGATTCTCTGCCGGTCTCACCATATTACTTCGAGGAGTCTCTCCTCTACTATTCAGCCTGAAAACCTATTTTGGACAAGAATGAGTTGGTATGAGAAATTCCAGTGAGGGAGGTGACCGGAGCATGAGAGAGATCCGAGGAATAGTCGTGCCTTTCGCTACCACATTCACCAGAGACGAAGAGCTGGATGTCGAGAAAGCGAAGCTGCTGGTAGATCGACTCATTGAGGCTGGAGTGCACGGGCTCATTATTCTGGGTGATACGGGAGAGTTCTTTATGCTTACACCCGAGGAGCGTTTGCGCTTCACAGAGGTGATGTTTGAACACATCAACGGGAGAGTACCCGTGGTCATACAACCTTCTGCACTATCCACACGTGAAGCTGTGATGTACGCAAGACAGGCGCAGGACCTTGGCGCAGATGCCCTTATGCTGCTTCCACCCTACTATCGGTCCACCTCAGAGAGTGAAGCTTACGCACACTATGCGGCGGTAGCTGACGCTGCAAGTCTCCCGATTATCTGCTACTGTCTCCCGCAGGCTGGTGCGGAGGTAATGACTCCAGGTTTTCTCGCTCGACTATCGCAGATCGACACCATCCGGTACGTAAAGGACAGCACAGGCATGCTTGCCAGGATCCGGCAAATTCGAGCTGCGTGTGGTGACAGGATGAAGGTGTTTGTTGGTGGCGACTCCATTGTATACGATGGCCTTGTAGCAGGCGCCAGCGGCTCCATATGGGGCTGCGGCAACTTCATGCCCAGAGAGACGGTTGAACTCTACTCACTTGTCTGTGAAAGAGGCGACCTGGTGACTGCCAGGACACTGTGGGAGAGAATGTATCCCCTGTGCGACTTTGTGGATACTCACCCGTACGCATCCTCAGTCAAGGCTGCCCTCGAGCTGACAGGTTTCGACGTGGGACCTCCACGCCGCCCCGCCCTACCACTATCGAGCGAGCAAAGAACCGAGCTTGCCAATCGACTCAAGGCTCTGGGACTATCTGTCACGGGGTAAGTCAATCGGGTACAGCCCTGGTCCCGGTCCGAAAGGGCGGGTGCGCCGGCATGTGATGCTGTCTTGAGGGTACGTCTGGAGGTCCGATAGGCCGGTGCGGGGCTGACTGGAGGTAAAGGGGTTCCTCCGGCGGGAAGCCCCGGACCACGGTGGAAGCCTGGCGCCATACCGCAGGCGTGGTGTGATTGCGCAAGTAGTACATCGCTGAACACATGGGCCGGGAGGACCCTGCTCGCCTGGGATCGGGTCCGGTGTCAAACATAGGATCCACCTCGATCAGGCATCTATTGAGAGCTCAAGCAACTGGCCAGATTACAGAGACGAAGGGGGGGGGCAGATGACCACGACAGGAAACGGCGACCTGTACGGCTTCACCGGTCGACTTCTCAGGGTTGACCTGCGTGCCGGCACCACCAGCACCGAAGCGGTGAGCGAACGTGATATGAAGACGTTCCTGGGCGGTGTGGGGTTCAGTACAAAGCTGCTCTATAGCGAACTACCGGCGGGTATTGATCCCTTGACTTCCGCGAATAAGCTGGTATTCGGCTGCGGGCCTTTGACCGGTACACACGCTCCCGGTTCAGGAAGCATAGAAATCTGCTTCAAGTCTCCGCTCACAAGTGTGTGGGGTGAATCCAGAAGTGGAAGCGACTGGGGTGGGGCGTTGAAGAAGGCCGGCTACGATTACCTGGTTATAGAGGGGGAAGCTGAAGGGTGGAAATACCTCGTGATCGACAATGACAATGTCGAGATAAGATCTGCAACCGAATTGAAAGGCAAGACCATCTCCGAAAAAGAGAGGCAAATCAGGGAAGAGCTGACAGGTCAGTATGAAATCGCAAGCATTGGTCCTGCTGGAGAGAATCTAGTCCGATTTGCCAGCGTCATGTTCGGAGCTCGTGCAGCCGGCAGGTGTGGAGCAGGCGCTGTGATGGGTTCGAAGAAGCTGCTCGCGATTGCAGTGAGAGGCACTGGCCGAATTCGGAGGTTCCGTCAATAGGTGTGTAAATAGAATCAGACGGCCACCTCCTCTAAGACCTGGTGCTCCTCTACTGTGTGAACCGGAAAGCGTCTTTGGTAGACCAGCGGGAGCAGTTCCCTG
>PUOA01000005.1 GCA_003551925.1 Paracoccaceae bacterium | reverse complement strand
GCGACTGGTTGTCCTGCACGAACTCGGTGGTGATGCCGTGTTCCGCCAGCCGCGCGCGGTTATAGACCTCGCAAAAAAAGCCACGATCATCGCCGAAACGGCGCGGCTCGAGCACGAGCACTCCGGGCAGATCGGTTGGCGTGACGGTGAGCATCGCCCCATCCCATTCATGCGCGGCACCCTGCGACTATACCGTGCGCGGCGATTCTCAGATACCGAAATTGAAGGCGCGGTTGATCCCCACGAATACGGAATGCGAGTCGCGATCCGCGTCATCGTCGTTGCGCGCGCGGTAGCGATAGCCCAGTTCCATTGCCCAGTCCGCAGTGATTTCGCGGTTATAGGTGGCACCGAAATCGATGCGGTCGAGGCGGTCTGTGCCGTCGGTCTCCTCGTTGCGTGCGAAGGCGGCGGTCAGCCCGATCCCGGAGATGTTGTTGATGTCGTAATCATAATCCACCCGCGCGACGGTGCGCAGCACGTTGCTGTCGTCAAAGCGAGGGGTGACATCGCGGGCCAGACGCGCATTCAGGGTGCCGCGCGGCATGTCGCGGCGGAAATCGAGCGCAGCGGTAACATCGACCTCACCATCGGCGGCACGGGTCAGGCCGATGGTGCCGCCGATCGCCCCGCGCGGCAGTTCGAAACCGCGTCCGATGCTCGCAGCGGTGCGGATCCCGTCCTCGTCGGTGCGCGCGGTCGCCTCGAAGCTGATGGTTCCGGTTGGACGCTCGTAATCAAGCCCGAGATCGGCATCAAAACCGAGTTCGCGTTCGGTCTCACCATCCTCGCGGGTTCGCACCCAAGCCGGGCCGATCGCGGCGTTGCCCGAAAGGGTCTCGGAGAACTCGTGCGCCACCCCGAACAGCAGCGCCACCCGGTCACGCCGGGTCTGGGCGGCGTCGTCGCGCTCAAAGCGCGTCACGTCCAGCCCCACCGTGCCTTCCGTTACCGAGGACAGCCGCAGCCCCAGCTCGGCGTCGAAATCGAAGCGCCGGCTGTCGTTGCCTTCCACGGTTTCGTCGAAATTGCGCTCGGTGTAATCGGCATCGAGACTGAGCCGCACCGGCATGTCGATCCCGACTTCCACGCCCGCGCCGAAGCTGATGAGCTCGCGCGTCCCACGGCCGCGCAGATCGTCGAGATCGGGATCGCCGAGATCGAACTCCTCCTCCTCGAGCAGATCCTCGAGCGCGATGCGCTCGATATCGGTGCGGTCGTATCGCGCGCGCAGGTTCAACTCCGCGCGCGACGCCTCGCGCTGATAATCGAAAGCGAACTCGCGGTCGCCCAGATCGATGTTGTCGTCGCGGGTCGGGATCTCGAAGGCCCGCGCCGTGACCGCGCCGCCGAAGGACAGGGACTGGCGCCGGGTCTCGCTGACCAGCCCGAAGCCGAGGCGGGTGCTGGCGATGATGCTGGTGCCGGGGCTGTCGGGGAGCAGCTCGGAGTTACTGTCGACCTCGAGGCGGTTGTCGACATCGAGGATCAGCCGGATACCGCCCGGGTCATCCAGAACCTGCGCCGCAGCCGCGCCGCCCCAGAGGCCCGTCCCGGCGGCAAGACACAACCCCGCCGCCAGACGCCGGCGCGGCGCGCGCCACGCTGCGAACAGGAAAGCCATGGCAACGATCCTATTCGAACAGCCGGCGCTCGGGCACCAGCAAGACATCCCCCTCGGCGATCATCACCGGCGTCGCCAGCCGTGCGCCGCGCTCCAGCGAGCGATAATCGATCGGATAGACAAGCTCCTGATTGGTCTGCGGATCGACCCGGCGCAGCTGCAGACGCTTGGTCGCGGCAAAACGGGTCAGCCCGCCGGTCTGGCTGATGAGCTGCATGATCGTGGTGCCGGGTTTGACCTCGACAGGGCCCGGGGCCTCGACCTCGCCCATCACATAGGCGGTGATGAACTCCTCCTCGATCTCGTCCAGCGCGAGCAGCCCGACAAAGACATTGGGCTCCTCGGCGAATTGCGGCTCGAGCGCGGAGGTCAGCGCGGCATTGATCTGGCTGATGGTGCGCCCGCCGGCGCGGATCGAGCCGACCAGCGGAAAGGAGATCTCGCCATCCGGCTGGACGATAACGTCGCGGTTGAGATCGGGATCCTCCAGAACCTCGACACGCAGCGTGTCGCCCGGGCGAACCTGATAACTCTGTGCCAGCGCCGAAGGCGCCGTTATTGCCAGCACCATCATCGCCAGCATGGCGGAAAGAAGAAAACGCATCTGTCAAGTCCCCTAGTTACGCATCTCGGCGCGCGACAGTAGCACACACACCTTCTTTATTTGGGACCATAGAACGTTAGCATGGCGCAAGATACCAGTGACAACGCATCCCGTCATATCGGCGGGAAATGTATCGGCAATGCAACATAGACGGGCAGGTGTGCGCCGCCTCAGGGCAGCGAAGTGACCCTTCCGGCCGCGGGCGGGTCGCTCTCGCCAGGCTCTGCCCAGCGAAGCGCCTCCGCACGCGCACGTACCCCGTCGCCGGCGACGATCGCGCGGCCCAGATTGCGCAGCGCCCGCGCCAGCTCGAACTCCGACAGCGCCTCCTCCTGCGCGCACAGGATCTTGGGATGCGCGGTGGGGCGCAGCTCGCGGCCCGAGGACAGCTCCTCGTGCAGCTTCTCACCGGGGCGCAGGCCGGTCCGGCGGATGCGGATATCGCCATCGGGATTGTCGCCGTCGCGCACCGTGTAGCCCGACGCCGCGATCACCTGCCGCGCCAGGTCGATGATGCGCACCGGCTTGCCCATGTCGAGCACGAAGACCTCGCCCCCCGCGGCGAGGCTGCCCGCGCGCAG
>PUOA01000333.1 GCA_003551925.1 Paracoccaceae bacterium | reverse complement strand
TCACGGTCTCGGTGATCCGCTGCGGCACGCCGTGCTCCTGCCCGATCCGCGCCAGCGCGGTGGTGTCCTTGGGAAAGCACGAGCCCCCATATCCGGGCCCCGCATGCAGGAACTTGTTGCCGATGCGCCCATCGAGCCCCATGCCGCGGGCCACGGATTTCACATCGGCGCCAACGCGTTCACACAGTGCCGCGATCTCGTTGATGAAGCTGATCTTGGTCGCCAGAAACGCGTTCGCGGCGTATTTGATCATCTCGGCCGATTCCAGATCGGTGTAGACGATCGGGAACTCGCGCAGGAACAGCGGGCGGTAGATCTCGCCCATCACCGTGCGCGCGCGCCCCGCGTCCACGCCGACCACCACCCGATCAGGCTTCATGAAATCGTCGATCGCGGCGCCCTCGCGCAGGAATTCGGGGTTCGAGGCCACGTCGAACGCCGCATCGGGCCGCGCGGCGCGGATCGCGGCGGCAACCTTGCGGTTGGTGCCCACCGGCACGGTCGACTTGGTGACCACCACCGCATAGCCGGTCAGCGCGCGAGCGATATCGGCAGCGGCGGCCATCACATAGCTCAGGTCGGCATGCCCGTCGCCGCGCCGCGTGGGCGTGCCGACGGCGATGAACACGGCCTCGGCGCCATCCACGGCGGCGGCCAGATCGGTGGTGAAGGTCAGCCGTCCGGCCTCGACATTGCGCGCCATGACCGCATCGAGGCCGGGTTCGTAGATCGGCACCTCGCCGCGTTCGAGCATGGCGACCTTTTCGGGCATGCGGTCGACGCAGACCACCTCATGACCGAAATCCGAAAAGCAGACCCCCGAGACGAGGCCCACATAGCCCGTGCCGATCATGGCAATCTTCATGGCGTCATTTCCTGTTGCAACACGCGGCAGCCAACGCCGCGCGTGCCCGCCGGAGCATTGGCGCGGCGCGGCTCATCGCTCGGCAACCTGACCCCCTGCCTCGGCCAGGATCGACTGCCGCTCTTCGTCGGTCAGCTCGGCGCCGACCTCTTCGATTTCGGCTTTCAGCGCCTCGTATTCCGCCATCTTGCGCAGCATGAAGCGCCGCGCAAGCCGGGCCTTCTCGGTGATGCCGCGCGGGGTCAGCTGATAGGCGTAGCGCCGCTTGTCCTCGGCGGCGGTGAAATTCGACAGCTTCACCAGCCCCTTCTCGACCAGCGCGTTGAGCACATAATGAATGCCGCCGGTGCTCACGCCGACGGCCCGCGCCAACTCGCGCTGGCTCATCTCGGGCTTGTCCATGAGCAGCCGCAGGATGCGAAACTTCACATCCTCGCGCAGCTTGTCGCGCTGGGTTTTCACAGGGGGAGGGCCATCTGAATAGCTACCGCACAAGGACTTGCCGAGGGCGCCTTGTGACAGGAAAGCTCGCGGTTTGAAACGGGATCGTCATGATCGCTCGGTCATGAGCAATACAGCGCCATCGTCTGTGGTGCAAGTTGTTATTTGTCGGCAGGGAGAGGACTGGCGCCAGGGCCAGCAGCTGCGCGGGGCGTCGCATGCCTGTGCCGACGGGTAGACCGCCGGGTCCCAAGTCGCAACAGAAAAAGTGCTGCGCGCGCGAAAGGCGCTCGGAACCGCGGCATTCCGGCGCGCAAATCAGCCGTTCGCATCTCGGGCGGCCTGCGCTGGGGTGGTCAAAAAAGCGCGTCTTGAAACCGCTCTGATTCGAGCGCATGGTCACGCCAAAACCACGTGAGGCCCCATGCACGATCTAACCCACGCCACCAGTTGGTTTCTGGCGCAGATGAAGCCCAACAGCCACGACATCGCGAATCGCAACCTGACGCGGCAGGGCTTCGAGACATTCCTGCCGCTGCAGGAGGAGACCCGGCGCACGCGCGGCCGGTTCATCACCCGCAGGCGCCCGCTTTTTCCAGGCTACATCTTCGTGGCGCTGGATGCGACGCTCGGTGCCTGGCGCACCATAAACTCCACCTACGGGGTCACACGGCTGGTCAGCGTTGCAGGGACGCCCACCCCGGTGCCGGACGCGCTGGTCACCGAATTGCGGTACCGGTGCGACGACGAGGGCATGCTGCTGCCGCCCAGGCTGCTTCAGGCGGGCGATAACGTGGTGCTGACCAAGGGTCCCTTCGCCGATTTCGTCGCCACGGTCGAGCGCATCACCCCCGACCGCCGCGTCTGGGTGCTGATCGAGATGATGGGCGCGCAGACCCGGGTGGGCCTCGATCCGGAGCATGTCCGCCACGCGTGACGCCATTGAGGCGAGGGGAGAGTTCGGACAAATCGATGGAAAACGGCTGCGGCCCGAGCTCCTGGGTGCCGCACGCCCAGTCCGTCACGAAGACCACCGCGTCCATCCACATGACGCACCCGCGGGTTCGCAGAAAGGCTACCTTCCCGGGAGATGCGCTCGATCGGCAGTTCCAGATTGCGCTGTCCGGTCTACACCCCCGCGCCGCCCCGACCCAACCGCTTCGCGCGCTCTGCTATTCGGACCACCTGCGTGTTCGCCGTCGCAGCCGCCGCCCGCATCGCCGCAGGCGTCTGCATCGCCCCACGCCCGATCGCTTCTCCGGTCGTCAAGGCCCCGATCCTCGCCCTGCCCTGGACGGCTGACGTGTTCACCACTCCGCGTAGCACCCCAGCCGACCCGCTCGCGATGGCCGGTGCTGCAACCACCATCAAGTTCCCTGAAATCCCCCGCACAACCAGGGGCGTCGCGGCGACGAACCCCTTGGCGAGAAACACCATCACGAAGAACGGCACGAGCGCGCCGATGTTGTTGGCCGCGTCCGGGTCACCGAGCTGGGCCAGCAGCGAATTCGCCATGCCGACGACCGTCGAGAACATGGCAGCGATGAC
>PUOA01000102.1 GCA_003551925.1 Paracoccaceae bacterium | reverse complement strand
CCGTACAGGTTGCCGAATACCTCGGCATGTTCAAGCATCTCACCTGCCGCCACCATCGATTCGAATTCGGCGCGGCCGCGGAAGAAGTATTCCACCCCGTCGCGCTCGCCGGGCCTTGGTGCGCGGGTGGTGGCCGATACCGAAAAGCGCAGCGTGTCATCCCATCGCATCAACCGCCGCGCCAGCGTCGATTTCCCCGCCCCCGAGGGCGAGGACAGGATGATCAGAAGCCCGCGCCGCGCCATCGCCTACTCCACATTCTGGACCTGCTCGCGCATCTGGTCGATCACCGTCTTGAGGTCAAGCCCGATGCGGGTGAGCCCGGCATGCTGGGACTTGGCGCAAAGCGTGTTCGCCTCGCGGTTGAATTCCTGCATCAGGAAATCCAGCTTGCGCCCCACCGGCCCCTCTTCCTGCGCGATCAGGGCGCGGGCGGCCTGCACATGCGCATCCAGCCGGTCGAGCTCTTCGCTGACATCGCCGCGCATGGCGATCATCGCCAGTTCCTGCTCCAGCCGCCCCGGATCGACCGCGCCGGCTGGCGCGCCCACCTCGCCCAGTCGCGCCAGCGCCGCACGCAGCGCCTGCATCTGATCCTCGCGCCGCGCCGGCAGGATGGCGCGCGCCTCAGCCAGAAGCGCGGCCATGGCATCAAGCTGCCCCGTCAGGATGCCCGCCAGCGCCGCGCCCTCGGCAGCACGCGCGGCCTCAAGCGCGTCGATCAGCGCCTCGGCCTGCGCCATCAGCGGCTCCAGCAGCGGACCCGGATCGCCCATGGCCTCACCCGCATCGGCGCCATGATCGACCACCCCGCGCAGCATCAGCAGATCAGCGCCGCTGAAAGGCGCCAGCGCAAGGCCACGGGCTTCGGCGCGTGATTCGGCCTCGACCAGCATGCCCAGCGCCGCATCGAGCGCGGCGCTGTCGAGGCGCAACCCGCCCTCGCCATCAAGCCGCGTCAGGCGCAGCGATAGCGTGACACTGCCCCGCGCCAGCCGCGCCGAGAGCCGCTTGCGCAACGCCACCTCCAGCCCCTCCAGCCAGTCGGGCAGTCGAAAGCGCAGATCAAGCCCACGCCCATTGACCGCGCGCAGATCCCAGCGGCAGGAATACCGTGCCGTCGCGGTCTCGAGCGCCTGCATCTGGCTGGCGAAACCGGTCATGGACTTAACCATTTCTTTAAAATCCTCCCCACTTTCGCCAAAAAACGGCTAGATTAAGGCATCGGTAAGACCTGTTGATGCACAGTAAACCATGATTGCGGCGAGAGACGATCGCTGCGGGCCGTGATCAACCTTGTCGGTCGACCCGAACGTAAACCCTGCCGGGCGGTGAATACCAGCCCCGGCGTGCGGCGCCCGAAGACCGGCGCCACGGCCTGAACCGAGCGGAGCCAATGCGATGAGCGATGTCATTCTCAGCCACGAAAAGCCCGAAACCGGTGTGACAAGGCTGCGCCTGCCCTTCGCGCTGCGGGGGCGCAGCCGGCCCGATTTCGACGCGATCCGCGCGCTCTGCGACTACTGGGAAAGCCAACGCCGCGGCCGTATCGCCCCCGCGCGCAGCGAGATCGAGGCGGCGCCGCTGGCCGACATGCTGCGCTTCATGTTCATCGCCGAGATCATCGCGCCGGGCGTGGCGCGGCTGCGCTTTGCCGGGCAGCACCTGCATGACCTGCTGGGGATGGAGCCGCGCGGTATGCCGCTGTCCTGCCTCATGGCCGCGCCCGCCCGCGACGAGGTGGCCGAGGCGCTGATGCGTGTGCAGAGGGGCGCGCGCGTGCAACTGCCGCTGCGCGCGCCGCGCGGGCTGGGCAAGCCGGTGATCGACGGGCTGCTGGCGCTCCTGCCGCTCACCAATGCCGCCGGGCGCATCACCCGCGTGCTGGGCATGCTGGAAACCCACGGGCCGATCGGGCGCACCCCGCGCCGCTTCGAGCTGAGCGCGGCGCCCTCGACGCTGGCGATCGATACAGCGGCAGAGCCGTTGCCGATCGATCCCGTGCCGGCATCGTCACCACAGGATCCGGCGGCGGCCTTGACCGGGTCATCGGCGCCCACCGAGGGGCGGCAGGGCGGCTTTGTTCGCAACGGCATCGACAGCGCCGCGCCCGCAGCGCCCGACGCAGCGCCGTCCGGCTTGCGCGCCCATCCGGCCCGCCCCGGCTGGCGGGTCATCGAGGGCGGGCGCGGCTAGAGCGCTTCGCGTTCATCCACAGTCACCCGCCCCGCTCTATCCTCTTGATTGAGCATGGCGAATAGCTCGGAATCGGTTACCGCTTCCGACCGGCTGCTGAAACAGCGCCAGACCCGCTCGTTTCCAGGCAGCCTGGGACCGGGCAACGGAAAACTGATCCTTGCATCGGCAGCCACAAGTCGTCGCACAAGCGACCAGCCCGGGCCGCGCCCGACCGCCCCGGAAACGGAGGGGCGCATTGCAAAGCGGCAAAAGGCAGGGCAGTCGGAGGGTTTTCGCCGGGATCAAGCGCGTTCGAACGCGCTTGGCCGCCCCGCGGCAAGGCGGCGCATCCGGCGCCACCGCTGCCTTAGCCGGGCCGCGCGCGGCTGCCTGCACAAGAAAACCGGCCAGAAAGCGCTTCACACAGGCGCGCCGGGGCAGTAACACGCCCGCGGACGGGCGCTCGCGCGCCCCAGCAAAGCCGGAGACCTGTTCATGGCAAGCCCCCTGCGCCTGGGTATCATCGGACTGGGCACCGTCGGCATCGGCGTGGTCAGGATCGTGCAGCGCCACGGTGCGATGATCGCCACTCGTGCCGGCCGCCCCATCGAGATCAGTGCCGTCAGCGCCCGCTCGCGCCAGAAGAACCGCAGCGCCGACATATCCGCCTATGGCTGGGAGGATGACCCGGT
>PUOA01000083.1 GCA_003551925.1 Paracoccaceae bacterium | reverse complement strand
GTTGACGCGCGGCGCGCACGACGAGGGCCTCGCGCACCTCGGCGTAGCGGGTGCAGAGCGCCGCGCCCGCCTCCGTCACCGTCACGGTCTTTTCCTTGCCCGCGCGGCCCTGCCGCACCAGCCCGTGCCCGACCAGCTTGCGGATCGCGTAGTTGGCCAGATGCGTGTCCTCGATGTTGAGCACGAGGCAGATATCGGCCAGCGTCTTGGGCCGCTCGCGGTGGTGGACCAGATGCAGGATCAGCACCTCGAGCGGCGACATCGCCGGGCCACCCGCGGCGGCCATGCAGCGCACCATCCAGCGCTGAAAGGCGTTGCCGGCCATGGTCAGCGCGAACTCGACCTCGGACAGCGCGGGCAGCGAGGATTGCGCCAGATGCGCGGAACTCACCACCGGGCCGACGCTGCCCGACAGCCGGGCAGGGGGGCTCAGCGGCTCATCATCGTGCCGGGTAGCCATAGCGCGATCTCCGGAAACAGGGCAAGGATGGCGGTGGCAAGCACCAGGATCAGAAAGAAGGGCAGCGCGTAGCGGGCGATCTGGAAGATCCCGCGCCCGGTGATCGATTGCAGCACGAACAGGTTGAACCCCACCGGCGGGGTGATCTGGCTCATCTCGACCACCAGCACCAGAAAGATGCCGAACCAGATCGGATCGATCCCCGCCGCCAGCACCATGGGCAGGATCACGCTGGTGGTCAGCACCACGATGGAAATGCCATCGAGGAAAAAGCCCAGCACGATGAAGAACAGCAAGAGCGCCGACAGCAGCGCGAATTGCGAATAGCCCTGCTCGCCGATCCACGCCGCCAGCAGCCGCGGGATGCCGGTGAAGCCCATCGCCACGGTCAGGAACGACGCGCCCGCCAGGATGAAGGCGATCATGCAGCTGGTGATCGCCGCGCCGCGCAGGCTGTCGACGAAGCTCGCCCGGCTCAGCCCGCCCGTCAGTCCCGCGATGGCCAGCGCGCCGACGACGCCCACCACCGCCGCCTCGGTCGGCGAGGCGAGCCCGCCATAGATCGACCCGATCACCGCCACGATCAGCAGCACCGTCGGCAGCAGCAGCGACAGCGCGCGCAGCTTCTCGCGCCACGGCACGCGCGGCGGGGGCGCGGGCATCGACGCGCGGTTGATCGCCGACCAGACCATCACGTAGCCCGCGAACATCGCCGCCAGCATCAGCCCCGGCACCACGCCCGCCAGAAACAGCCGCGCGATGCTCTGATCCGCCGCGGCGCCATAGACGATCAGGATGATCGACGGCGGGATCAGGAACCCGAAGGTGCCCGCGCCCGCCAGCGTGCCGATGGCCATGCGGTCGTCATAGCCGCGCGATTTCAGCTCGGGCAGCGACATCTTGCCCACCGTGGCAGTGGTCGCCGCCGATGACCCCGACACCGCGGCGAAGAGCGCGCAGCCCAGGATGTTGACGTGCAACAGCCCCCCCGGCAGCCGCCGGGTGAAGGGCGACAGCCCCGTGAACATGTCCGATGACAGGCGCGATCGGAACAGGATCTCGCCCATCCAGATGAACATCGGCAGCGCCGTCAGGTCCCACACGTTCAGCGAGCCCCATACCCGCGTTGCCAGCACCGTGCCCGCCGGCGCGGGGCTGGCCAGCTCCATCGCCACCAGCCCCACGGCCAGCAGCGCGAAGCCCACCCACAGCCCCATCAGCAGGAAGCCGAACAGCGTGATCACCAGGATGATCGACAGGAGCGTCAGGTCCATCAGCGCGCTCCTTCGGTTTCGCGGCGCCGCTCCTCGGCCCGGAAGGCGGGGTCGTGCCCGCGCAGCGCGGCGATCAGTTCATCCGCCAGGGCGATGCAGAAGACCACGAAGCCGGTGGTCATCACCGCCTGCGGGACCCACAGCGGGATACGGATCAGCCCGTAGCTGACACGCCCCATGGTCCAGGTGTCCAGCGCCCGCAGCCCGATATGCCAGGTGGCGAACACCGCCAGCCCCAGCGCCACGGCCAGCACCAGCGCGCTCAGCACCCGGTTGCCGACGGGGCCCATGAGCCGCAGCAGCAGTGTCACCCGCACATGGCCCGCCGCGCGCAGCGTCGCCGGCAGCGCCAGGGTGGACGACGCCACGAACAGGAAGCCGCCGATCTCGGCCAGCGACGGGACCGCGATGCCCAGCCGCGACGCCCCTGCCCAGACCAGCGCGCGGTCGAGCATCCGTCCCGTCACCTGCACCAGCACCAGCGCGGCGATGGCGATCATGGCAAGGCACGCGGCCGCCAGCGCCGCGCCGTAGAGCGTGTCCAGAGCCTTGCGCATGGCGCGCGCCCTCCGTCGATGTCAGGGGATGGCGGGCAGGGCGCAGCACCCCGCCCGCGCACGCTCAGCGGTCGTTGAACGCGTCGATGATGGCCTGCCCGGTCTCGCCGGCCTCTTCCAGCCATTCGGCGGTCATGGTCTCGCCGATCTCGGCCAGCCGCGCGGCCAGCGCCTCCGAAGGCTGCATGATCTCCATCCCGCCCGCTTCGAGCGCGGCGATCTTCTCGGCGGTCTCGGCCATGGACATTTCCCAGCCGCGGGCTTCGGCGGCGGCGGCGGCGTCCATCAGCGCGGCCTGGTCGTCCTCGCTCAGCGCCTGCAGCGCCGAGCTGTTCACGAACACGATGTTCTTGGGCAGCCACGCCTGCGTGTCGATGTAATGCGAGGTGAAGTCCCACGCCTGCGCGTTGGCCCCGGTCGAGGGCGAGGTGATCATCGCCTCAACCCGGCCGGTGGAGAACGCGGTGGGGATGTCGCCTTCCTCGACCTGCGTGGGCGTGGCGCCCAGCAGTTCGGCCAGCCGTTCGGTGGCGACATTGTAGGCGCGGAAGCTCAGCCCCTCCATGTCGGCCGGGTCCTCGACCGGCTGGCGCAGGAACAGGCTCTGGCCCGGCCACGGGACCGAGAACAGCACGGTCAGCCCCTCGGCCTCGAAAAGCTCCTCGATCGTGGGGCGCGAGGCCTCCCACAGCGCGGCGGCGTCGTCGTAGCTGGCAGCCAGGAACGGGATCGAATCCACCCCGAAGGCCGGGTTTTCATTGGCCAGCCGCGACAGCAGGATCTCGCCGATGGGCACCACGCCCTGGCGGACCACGTCGCGGATCTCGGCGTGGCCGAACAGCGAATTCGCCGAATGCACGGTGATGTCCAGCGCGCCGTCGGTGGCCTCGCGCAGCTCGTCGGCGAACTGCATGATGTTCTGCGTGTGGAAGATGCCGTCGCCATAGGGCGTGGGCATGTCCCAGTTCTGGCCCTGCGCCAGCGCCGGACCGGCGGCGGCCAGCCCCAGCGCGACCCCCAGCAGATGCGAGCGAGCGTGTAGCGTCATGATCCATGTCTCCCTGTTCTGAAGCCCGGCGCCCCCGGGCGGCCGACGCAATCTTGCCGCTGCGTCACAGGAAGGTTGACGTTTCATCTGCAATTTGTCAACGAATTATGTAGATGTTGCGCGCAAGGCGCGAAAACCGGGGGACAGGTGATGACGGATGCAGCGGGGCGGTGGGATTTCTGGATCGATCGCGGCGGCACCTTCACCGATGTGGTGGGCCGCGCGCCGGATGGTGCGCTGCACCCGCTGAAGCTGCTTTCTGACAACCCCGGCGCCTATGACGACGCCGCCATCGAAGGGATCGCTCGGCTGCTGGGCGGGCTGGACCCGTCGCGGATCGGCACCGTCAAGATGGGCACCACGGTCGCCACCAATGCGCTGCTGGAGCGCAAGGGCGACCGCACGGCGCTTCTGATCACGCGCGGGTTCCGTGACGCGCTGCGCATCGCCTATCAGGCCCGGCCCGACATCTTCGCCAAGGAGATCGTGCTGCCTGAGCAACTGTATGAGCGCGTGATCGAGGTCGATGAGCGCCTGCGCGCCGATGGCTCGGTCGAGGCCCCGCTGGACGCCGAGGCGCTGCGCCCGGTGCTGGACGAGTTGCGCGCGGACGGGCTCGACGCGGTGGCGATCGTGCTGATGCACGCCTGGGTGAACCCCGCGCATGAACGCGCGCTGGCCGAACTGGTGCGCGGCGCGGGCTTCGGGCAGGTCTCGGTCAGCCACGAGGTCAGCCCGCTGATCAAGCTTGTCGGGCGCGGCGACACCACTGTGGTGGACGCGTATCTCTCGCCCATCCTGCGCCGCTACGTGGCGCGCGTGGCCGACGCGCTGGGCGCCACGCCGGCGGGTGAGGCGGGGCCGACGCTGCAGTTCATGATGTCCTCGGGCGGGATGACGGCGGCCGAGATGTTCCAGGGCAAGGACGCGATCCTGTCCGGCCCCGCGGGCGGCGTCGTGGGCATGGTCGAAACCGCGCGGGCCGCAGGGTTCGACCGGGTGATCGGCTTCGACATGGGCGGGACCAGCACCGATGTCGCGCATTGCGCGGGCGCCTATGAACGCGCCTTCGACACCGAGGTCGCGGGCGTGCGCATCCGCGCGCCGATGATGCGCATCCACACGGTGGCGGCGGGGGGCGGGTCGATCCTGCATGCCCAGCCGGGGCGGTTCCGCGTCGGCCCCGATTCGGCGGGAGCCGACCCCGGCCCCGCCGCCTATCGCCGCGGCGGGCCGCTGACGGTGACGGATGCCAACGTGATGCTGGGCAAGCTGCAGCCGGACCTGTTCCCGGCGATCTTCGGCCCCGCGCAGGACCAGCCGCTGGACCGCGACACGGTCGCCGCGCGCTTCGCCGAGATCGCCGAGGCCGAGGGCAAGACGCCCGAGGAGGTGGCCGAAGGCTTCCTGCAGATCGCGGTCGAGAACATGGCCGGCGCCATCAAGAAGATCAGCGTCCAGCGCGGCTATGACGTGACGAAATACCTGCTCAACAGCTTCGGCGGCGCGGGCGGGCAGCACGCCTGCCTGGTGGCCGATGCGCTGGGCATGGGGGCGGTGCTGATCCACCCGCTGTCGGGGCTGCTGTCGGCCTACGGGATCGGGCTCGCGCGCGTCTCGGCCAGCCGGCAGCAGGGGCTGGTGCAGGCGCTTGCGTCCGAAAACGCGCAAGGGGTCGCCGACGCGCTGGCCGCGCTGCAAGACGAGGTGCGCGCCGAAATGGCCGCGCAGGGGGTGACCGACTGGACCCCCGCGCATGTGCTGCATCTGCGCTATGACGGCACCGACACGCCGCTGCAGGTGCCGTTCGACGGCGATCTGGACGCCGCCCGCACCGCGTTCGAGGCCGCGCACAAGGCGCAATTCGGCTTCACCAGCCCCGAGGCGGTGGTGGTGGTCGAGGCGGTCGAGGTCGAGGGCACCGAGGCCCGCCCTGAGGCCCCCGACGACAGCAGCGAGGGCGCCCCCGCGCGCGACGCCGCCTCCGATCAGCGCCGGCGGGTGTTTTCCGGCGGGCGCTGGCATGACGCGGCGGTGTTCCGGCGCGAGGGGCTGCGCCCCGGCGACCGGATGCGCGGCCCCGCGCTGATCATCGAGCCCAACCAGACCGTGGTGGTCGAACCCGGCTGGACGGCGGAACTCACCGCGCAGGATCAGCTTCTGATGACCCGCCACGAGGCCGCCAGCCGTGATCGCGCCATCGGCACAACGCAGGCCGACCCGATCCTGCTCGAGGTGTTCAACAACCTGTTCATGAACATCGCCGAACAGATGGGTGTTGCGCTGCAGAACACCGCGCATTCGGTCAACATCAAGGAACGGCTCGATTTCTCCTGCGCGGTGTTCGATGCCGCTGGCGCGCTGGTGGCCAACGCCCCGCACATGCCGGTGCATCTGGGCTCGATGGATCGCAGCGTGGAAACCGTGATCCGGCTGAACCGCGACCCGCGGCCGGGCGACGTGTTCGCGCTCAACGCGCCCTACAATGGCGGCACGCATCTGCCGGATATCACGGTGGTCTCGCCGGTCTTTGACGATGACGGCGCGCGCGTGCTGTTCTGGGTCGCCGCGCGCGGGCACCACGCCGATGTCGGCGGCACGGCGCCCGGGTCGATGACGCCGCTGGCCACCACCGTGGACGAGGAGGGCGTGCTGATCGACAATTTCCGCCTTGTCGCCGAAGGCCGGTTCCGCGAGGGTGCGCTTCGCCGGGTGCTGACCGATCACCCGCACCCGGCGCGCAACCCCGACCAGAACGTCGCCGATCTGAAGGCCCAGGTGGCCGCCTGCGAACGTGGCGCGGCCGAACTGCGCCGGATCGTCGGTGAATTCGGGCTTGATGTCGTGCAGGCCTATATGGGCCATGTCCAGGACAACGCCGCCGAAGAGGTCCGGCGCCTGCTCGGCCGGTTGCAGGATTGCAGCTACGACTACCCCACCGACACCGGCCAGGTGATCCGCGTGGCGATTCGCGTGAACCACAAGGACCGCACCGCCGAGGTCGATTTCACCGGCACCTCCGAGGCGCTTGCGAACAACTTCAACGCCCCCGAACCGGTCACCCGCGCCGCGGTGCTCTATTGCTTCCGGGTGATGGTCGAGGCGCCGATCCCCATGAACGCGGGCTGCCTGCGGCCGATCCGGATCATTGTTCCCAAAGGCTCGATGCTGGCGCCCGAATATCCGCGCGCGGTGGTCGCCGGCAATGTCGAGACCAGCCAACATGTCACAAATGCGATATTCGGCGCGCTGGAATCGGTGTCAAACAGCCAGGGAACCATGAATAATCTGACATTTGGCAATGACCGGTATCAGTATTACGAAACCATCTGCTCGGGATCGCCGGCGGGGCGCATGAATGACGGGCGCGGGTTCGACGGAACCGCGGGCGTGCATGTGCACATGACCAATTCGCGCCTGACCGACCCCGAGGTGCTGGAGCTGCGCTTTCCGGTGCTGCTGGAAGAGTTCGCGCTGCGCCCCGGCAGCGGCGGGCAGGGTGCGTTCCGCGCAGGCGACGGCACCACGCGCACGCTGCGGTTTCTGGAGCGGATGGACTGCGCGATCCTGTCTTCGCACCGCGACCGGCCCCCGCAGGGTGTGGCCGGGGGCGGTGCGGGCGAACCGGGGCGGACCGAGGTCCGGCGCCGCGACGGGCGGGTGGAGCGGCTGGCCGCCTGCGACCAGACGGTGCTGGAGCCAGGCGAGGCGGTGACCATCATCACCCCCACCGCCGGGGGCTTCGGCGACGCCGCACGCGACGGGTAGCGCCCTCAGCCGCGCGGCCGCGCGCGGCACCGCAGAAACGCATGGTGGCACAGCGTTCCCAGCGCCGCGCCCGCCATCGCCCCGGTGGTGTTGGCGATCATGTCGCCGACGTCGCGGTGGCGCCCGAAATAAGGCTGCAGGAGTTCGATGAGCACCCCGAACGCGGCGGCCGCCGGCACCACCCACAGCGCGGACCGCGGACGGTAGGCGACCATCGGAAAGGCCAGCGCGGCGAAACCCATGAAATGGTGCAGCTTGTCGCTGCCGGGGACGTCCTGCGGCATCTCCTCGGGCGGGGTCAGCGTGCCGACCAGAATCGCCAGCGCGACCAGCGCCGAGGCGCCCGCCGCAATCCGATACCAGCGTTGTCGGTTCCGATCGCGCATCCTGCCCCCGTGCCGCATCACGCCCGAGGCGCTGACACGGGGGCGCGCGAAGGTCAAGCGTTCAGCGGCGCCCCGCTGCCCTCGAGCACCGAGGCGCTGACCCGCGCCAGCGCGCGCTCTTCAAGCTGGCGCACGCGTTCCTTGGAAATGCCCATCTCGTCGCCAAGCTCATTCAGGGTCGAGGGCTCGTCGGCCAGATGCCGGCGCGTGACGATGCGCCGCTCGCGCTCGGGCAGGGCACGCACGGCAGCGCGCAGCAGGCTGCTGCGGCGGGTCATCTCCATCCGGCCCAGCACGCTGGTTTCGGTGTCGGCGGTGCCGTCCTCGATGGTGTCCACCCACTCGCGCCCCTCCTCGCCGTCGGTCTGCGGCGTGTTGAGCGACAGGTCCGGCCCCGACATGCGGCCCAGCATGATCTCGACCTGCTCCTCGGGGACGTCGAGCTCGCGCGCGACGGCGGTGGCGATGCTTTCGTCGCGGCGCAGGTCATCCTCGGCGCGGGCCTGCAGGCGGCGCAGGTGGAAGAACAGCTTCTTCTGGGCGGCGTTGGTCCCGGTGCGCACCATCGACCAGTTGCGCATGACGTATTCCTGCATCGACGCGCGCACCCACCAGGTGGCGTAGGTCGAAAACCGCGCCCCGTTGTCGGGGTCGTATTTCTCGGCCGCGCGCATCAGGCCCAGATTGCCCTGCTGGACCAGATCCTCGAACGGCACGCCGTAGCGGCGAAACCGCGAGGCGATCGACACCGCGAGCCGCGTGTAGGCGCGGATCAGCCGGTGCATCGCCGCCTCGTCGCGCCGGTCGCGCCAGGCCAGCGCCAGCGCGTGTTCGGTATCCGCGTCGAGCATCTCGCGCGCCATGGACTGGCGGATGAAGCGGCTGGTGTGGTGGTCGCGGTCGGTCATGCGGCCCTCAAGTGGTAGCGAGTCGATATCAAGTAGTTCGCAATCGCTACTACCGGGGCCGGGGCTTGTCAACCGACCAGACGGGGCTTAGCTCCTGCACATGTCACACGCGCCCGCATCCACCACGCTTGTCGAACAGCTTGTGCATCTTGCCCGGCTGGGGCAAAGCGGCCCGGCCGCGGCGCGGCTGAGCGCGGCGCAGTGGACGGCGCTGCGGTATTTTTCGCGCGCGAACCGGTTCTCGCGCACGCCCTCGGCGTTTTCCGAGTATCAGTCGACCACGCGCGGGACGGCCTCGCAGACGGTCAAGTCACTGGTGGCGATGGGGCTGCTGGAGCGGCGCAGCAACAGCCGCGACGGGCGCAGCGCGCTGATCGAGCTCACCGAGGCCGGGCGCACGATGCTGGCCGAAGACCCGATGGCCGAGCTGGAGGCGGTGCTCGAGTCCCTGCCGCCCGAGCGCCGCCGTGGCCTTGCGCAGGCGTTGTCGCAGGCGACCGAGACGCTGGCCGAGCGCCGCGGCGCGGCGGTGTTCGGCACTTGCCGGGACTGCACGCATTGCGCCTGTCTTGACGACGAGCGTGTCTTCTGCCGCAGCAGCCGCACGGCGCTGGATGCGGCCGAGGTCTCGGCGCTCTGCGTCGATTTCACCCCGCTGCGGGAGACGCCGCGCGCCCCGGTGCGCTGAGCGGGGCAGCCCCGGCGCAGGGTGTCAGCCGTTGCGATAGGGCTCCACATATTGCAGCGCCATGTCCCAGGGGAAGAAGATCCATGTGTCCTGGCTGACTTCGGTGATGAAGCTGTCCACCATCTCGCGGCCCATCGGCTTGGCATAGACGGTGGCGAAATGCGCCTTCGGGTAACGCTTGCGGACCAGCTCCAGCGTCTTGCCGGTGTCGACCAGATCGTCGATGATCAGCACCCCCGCGCCATCTTCGCCCATCAGGTCGGCCTGCGGGGCCTTCAGCACCACCGCATCCGCGCGCGTCTGGTGGTCGTAGGACTTGACGCTGATCGTGTCGACCACGCGGATATCAAGCTCGCGGCTGATGATCATCGCCGGGGCCAGCCCGCCGCGGGTGATCGCCACCACCGCGCGCCATGCGCCGCCGTCGGGGCCGTGGCCGTCCAGCCGCCACGCCAGCGCGCGGCTGTCGCGGTGGATCTGGTCCCAGCTGATGTGAAAGCCCTTTTCATGGGGCAGGCGGTCGGTCATGGGGTCCCCTCCGATGTGCGCGTGATCCAGTGGTCGGGCAGGGCGAGCCGCAGCCCCAGCGCGCCCAGCACCGCCGCGGCCGCGCGGTCGAGCATGCGGCGCGCGCCCAGATAGGCCGCCTGCGCCGCCGGGCGCGACAGCAGCACCGCCAGCGCGGTGTAAAGCGCGACCTCGAGCGCGAAGTGGTTGGCGACGATCAGCGCGGTCTCGGCCCCGCCGAGCCCGGCGGGAAAGATCACCACCAGCACCGAGCCCGCGAACAGCACCGACTTCGGGTTGGCGAGGTTCACCAGCGCCCCGCCACCCGCCGCGCGCAGCAACGTGGCGCGCCCCGGCGCGGCCTGCACGGGCGCCAGCGGCGCCCCGGCATCGCGCCAGATCTGCACCGCGAGCCAGATCAGGTAGCCCGCGCCCGCGGCTTTCAGCGCGCCGTAAGCCCAGGGCACCAGCGCGAACACCGCCCCCAGCCCCATCAGCGCCGCGAGCGTCCAGCCGGCGGCGACCGCGCCCAGCCCGACTCCGGTCGCCACCCCCGCCCAGAGCCCGCCGCGCAGCGTGTTGCGCAGCGCATGGAGCATCGCCGGGCCGGGGCTGAGAAACGCCGCCAGCAGCGTCAGGTTGAACGCGATCAGATGCGCCGCGCTCACCTCAGCCGTCCTTGCGCGCGGTGACGGTGGCGATGTCGGGGGCGTCCACGGCCTTCATCCCGACGACGTGATAGCCCGCGTCGACATGCAGCGTTTCGCCCGTGGTGCCCGAGCCCAGATCGGACAGCAGATACAACGCCGCCTTGCCGACTTCCTCCTGCGTGACGTTGCGGCGCAGCGGCGAGTTCAGCTCGTTCCATTTCATGATGTAGCGGAAATCGCCGATGCCGCTTGCGGCCAGCGTCTTGATGGGGCCTGCGCTGATGGCGTTGACGCGCACGCCGTCCTTGCCCAGATCCTCGGCCAGATACATCACCGATGCCTCGAGCGCGGCCTTGGCCACGCCCATCACGTTGTAATGCGGCATCACGCGCTCGGCGCCGAAATAGGTCATGGTCAGCAGGCTGCCGCCATTGGGCATCATCGCCGCCGCGCGCTGGCACACGGCGGTGAAGCTGTAGACCGAGATATCCATCGTCATGCGGAAATTCTCGGGCGAGGTGTCGACGTAGCGGCCGCGCAGCTCGGACTTGTCGGAAAAGCCGATGGCGTGGACCACGAAATCCAGCTCGCCCCACAGATCGCGCAGCCCGGCGAACAGCGCGTCGACCGACCCGGCATCGGCCACGTCGCATTCGAACAGGTGCGGCGTGCCCAGACTTTCGGCAAGCGGGCCCACGCGCTTTTTCAGCGCATCGCCCTGATACGAGAACGCAAGTTCCGCGCCATGAGCGGCCAGCGCCTTGGCGATCCCCCAGGCGATCGACTTGTCGTTGGCCAGGCCCATGATCAGGCCCCGCTTGCCGCTCATCAGTTTGTCTGACATGTCCCTGTCCCTGCGCCGCGCTATGATCACGCCATCGTTTAGGCCAAAGCCCCCGGCGCATCAAGCGGCCACAAGGACAGTCAGGAGAGGCAGCAAATGACCGACAGGACAGGCATTTTCGCCGGTGAGGACCCGTTCGAGATCGCGCGGCGCTGGCTTGCCGACGCCGAAGGATCCGAAGTCAACGACCCCAACGCCATGGCGCTGGCGACGGTCGATCCGCAGGGCATGCCGAATGTGCGGATGGTGCTGCTGAAGGAGATCGCCGCCGGCAGCGTCGTGTTCTACACCAACTACAACAGCGTCAAGGCGGCCGAGATCGACGCCTCGGGCACCGCCGCGGTGGTGCTGCACTGGAAATCGCTGCGTCGTCAGCTGCGTGTGCGCGGCCCCGTGCAGCGCGAGGACGGCCCCGAGGCCGACGCCTATTATGCCTCGCGCTCGCTCAAGTCGCGGCTGGGGGCGTGGGCGTCGCGCCAGTCGCAGCCGCTCGAAAGCCGCGGCACGCTGATGGCCGAGGTCGCCCGCCAGACCGCCCGGCACGGGTCCAACCCGCCGCGCCCGCCGTTCTGGGGCGGTTACCGGATCACGCCGGTGGAGATCGAGTTCTGGGCCGATGGTGCGTTCCGCCTGCACGATCGGTTCCGCTGGCGCCGGACGGACCCGCAAGCGCCCTGGTCGGTGCAGAGGCTCAACCCATGAGCGCCCCCGCTGCGACGCCGGGAACGGATCCGCTTGCCAACATCACTTTGTTGACAATATGTAAAATTATTCAGAAATATGTAAACATCCGATACGCGGATGCGAAAAGCGGCGGGGCAGTGATGACGGAACAGCCGGAGGAAAGCCGCCGCGCCCGCGGCCGGGTCAAGTGGTTCGATCGCTCCCGCGGCTACGGGTTCATCGTGCTTGAGGAAGGCGGCCCCGATGTCCTGTTGCATGCCAACGCGTTGCGCGCGGCGGGGCTGGCCTGCGTGAGCGAAAACACCGAGATCGACGTGCTGGTGCAGCAGGGTTTGCGCGGGCTTCAGGCGGTCGAGGTGCTGGCCCTGGCCCCTGGCGCAGACCCCGCGGCGGCCCCCGTGGCGGTCCCGCTGCGCGAGGACCTGCCGCTCGAGCCCGCGCGCGTCAAGTGGTTCGACAAGGCGCGCGGCTTCGGCTTCTGCAACGTCTTCGGCTGCCCGCACGACATTTTCGTCCACGCCGAGGTGCTGCGCCGCTGCGGGTTCTCGGAGCTGCTCGCCGGTGAGGCCGTGGCGCTGCAGATCGTCGAAGGCGAGCGCGGGCGCATGGCGGTGATCGTGGTGCCGTGGGACCGCGGCGCGCAGCAGCAATGAGGCGCATGCGACTCATCATGCTGCTTGCGGCGTCCGTGCTCGCGCTCTCGGTCAGCGCGGCGACGGCGATGTGCCGCGAAGGGGCGCTGGATCTGCGCGGTGACTGGGGCACGGCGCGCTTCGCGGTCGAGCTTGCCGACGACGCCGAAACACGCGCGCGAGGGCTGATGTTTCGCGAAAGCCTGCCGCGCTGGGCCGGCATGCTGTTCGTCTATGACCGCCCGCAGAGCGTGGCGTTCTGGATGCGCAACACGCTGATCGAGCTCGACATGCTGTTCGCCGGCGCCGACGGGCGCATCTCTCGCATCCATCACCGCGCGCAACCGCTTGACGAGACACCCATTCCAGGCGGCGATGCGGTGCAGTTCGTGCTCGAGATCAACGGCGGGATGGCAGAAGCGCTCGGCATCGCCGAGGGCAGCGAGATGCGCCACCCCGCCATCGACCCGGAGCGTGCCGTCTGGCCCTGTGAGTGAGCGCCGCGATTGCCGCTTCCATCGGCGCGCGAACCACGCTAGACCGACCGCCGTCGGGGCGTGGCGCAGCCTGGTAGCGCGACGGTTTTGGGTACCGTAGGTCGTAGGTTCGAATCCTGCCGCCCCGACCAGCGATCACACCCGCACCCCGGCCCGCGCCCGCCTTGCTCCTGACGCTTGCGGCGCATCATGCGTGGACGCCGAGCG
>PUOA01000273.1 GCA_003551925.1 Paracoccaceae bacterium | reverse complement strand
CCGATGGCGGTGCAGCGATGCGCGCGCGGCAGATCGGCCACGGCGCGCAGCAGCCCCTCTTCGGAGCCGCCGACCACCGCGCCGCGCAGCCCGGTCTGGAACATCGACAGATCGTTGAGCGTGTCGCCGGCCACCAGCACCGAGTCCTGGTCCAGCCCCAGATGCGCCAGCAACCGTAGCAGCGATGGCCCCTTGCTGATGCCGCGCGGCAGGATGTCCACATAGCAGCCATGCGAGATCAGCACATCGTAACCGCGCGCGCGGATGGGCTCGAGCGAGGCCGGATCGAACAGGGCCGCGTCGTAGTGATAGGAGAGCCGGTAGCGGAACGGCGCATCCTGCAGCCGCAGCCCCGGCAGCGGTTCGATCAAGGCGTGCAGCGCGGCGCCGTCGGCCCAGGCCTCGGCAATCTCGGCCTCGAGCGCGGGGATCGGCCGGAGTTCGGCGCCGTCGAATTCGGCGATGGTTGTGCCCACATCGCCCACCACATGCGAGGGCATTGGAACACCATCCTCGGCGCAGAAGCGCGCGATCGCGTGCGGGTCGCGGCCGGTGACGAAGATCAGCCCGACCTCGTGGCGCTGCGCCTCGATCCAGTCATAGAGCGCGCGCCGTGCGGCGGGCGTTCCGCCCAGAAAGGTGCCATCAAGATCGGTGGCAAGAATCATTTTCGTGGCCTGCAGCGCCTGCAAGGCCGTGCGGGTCGCATTCGGTGCTTGGGTCATGCCCCGTATATGCGCCATGCGGCCCGCAGGGTCAAATCGCGGCCCAGGCGCGGCGCGGTCCGGCCTGCGCTGCGGGGCGCGGTCGTGCGCAAGTGGGCACGCGGGAATGCGCTGCGGCGGCACAAGCGAGCGCAAGAAAAAGGCGGCCCGAAAGGCCGCCTGTTGTCGTCATCGGTCCACGGGCGTCCCGCGTTGCGGGGGCGTGGATGCGCGCTGTCTGGCTCAGGCCAGCGACAGGTTGCTTGCCGACTGGCGGCCATCACGGCCGGTTTCCATGTCGAAGGTGACCTTCTGGCCATCATCGAGGCCGCGCAGGCCCGCACGCTCGACAGCCGAGATGTGCACGAACACGTCCTTCGAACCGCCATCGGGCTGGATGAAGCCGAAACCTTTGGTGGCGTTGAACCATTTCACGGTGCCAGTTGCCATCGTGAGAACTCCTGTTTTCCTGTGCTGCCCGCGGAACTGCGGCAGCCCGGCTCGTCAGTGCAAGATCGAGGTCACTGTAGCCGGTATCCGAAAACAGTCGTCGATAGTGGTAACGTCGCAGGCGGAACCATGCGCAGATTCCGTCGCCCGATGCAACCGAAATCGCGCATCCGGCCCGATTCAGGTGATGCGGGCGTTTTCGTCCATCGAGAAGGTGCCGATCAGATCGGCAAGATCGAGCATCCGGCACGAGAACCCCCATTCGTTGTCATACCAGCCGAACACCCGGATCAGCCGGTCGCCGATCGCCTGCGTCTGCGGCAGCGCCATGACCACGCTTTCGGGACGCGCGCGCAGGTCGGACGAGACCAGCGGCCGCTCGGTCCAGCCGATCACGCCGCCGGCCTCGCGCAGCGCCGCGTTCACCGCCGCCGCATCCGTTACCCGCTGCGGCATGATCACCAGATCGATGGCCGAGACGCTCGCCGTGGGCACCCGCACCGCCGCGGCCTCCAGCCGGTTGGCAAGCGCTGGCAGCACCCGGCCCAGCAGGCGCTGCGCGCTGGTGGTGGTGGGCACCATCGACAGCGCCGCCGCGCGTGACCGTGCCGGATCGCCGCGCGGCGCGTCCACCGTGGGCTGACTGCCGGTGTAGCAGTGGATCGTGGTCATCCAGCCGCCGTCGATCCCGACCGCCGCGTCGAGCACCCGCGCCAGCGGCGCGAGCGCATTGGTGGTGCAGGACGCGTTCGAGATCAGCCGGTGCCCGGCGTGCAGCGCGCCTTCGTTGGCGCCCAGCACCACCGTCACCTCGGCCGCGTCGGAGGGTCCCGAGATCAGCACCCGCCGCGCGCCTGCGCGCAGCCCGGCGCGCGCGATGTCGGGGTCGTCGGTGCGCCCGGTGCATTCCATCACCAGATCCACCCCGCGCAGGTCCAGCGTCGCCAGATCCGCCGCGCGGCTCAGGCTCAGCCGGTGCCCGTTGACCACCAGCGCGCCCGGCTCCAGCGCCACGCTGCCCGCGAAGGGGCCGAAGACGCTGTCGTATTCAAAGAGGTAGGCACAGTCCTCGGCGCTGGCGATGTCGTTTATGGCGACGATCTCGACCCCCGGCCAGGCGCCGCCGGCCCAGGCGCGCAGCACCGACCGCCCGATCCGCCCGAAGCCGTTGATCGCCACCCTGACCGTCATGCGTTGCGCCCTCCGAGTATCGGGTGGATCGCCCACCCGCGCCGGACGTCGCTACGCCTGCCCGGTCTAAAGCGCAACCTCGACCGCGAGGCCCTTGGCGCGCGCCAGCTCCACCGCGCGGGCGGCGACGGCGATGTCCTGCAGCCCGACGCCGGTGCCGTCGAACACCGTGATCGCGTCGTCCGAGCCGCGCCCCGGATGCGCGCCGTCGATCACCGCGCCCAGCGGGGTGATATCGCGCTCTGCCAGCAGCCCCTGCGCGACCGCGTGTTGGCATTCGCCAAGCGTCACGGCCTGCGCGACCTCATCGGTGAACACAGCCGCGCGGGCCAGGACCCTGGGGTCGAGCTCCTGCTTGCCGACCGTATCGGTGCCCATGCAGGCGATGTGCGTGCCGGGGCGGACATGCGCGTCCATCAGCGACGGCGCATCCGACGAGGTGATCGAGATGATCACATCCGCCTGCGCGCCCAGCGCGTCGAGGCTCACCGCCTCGAACGGCAGGCCCAGATCGGCGGCGGTGTCGGCAAGGCGCGGCAGCATCTCGGGGTGCAGGTTCCAGCCCACCACGCGGTCGAAATCGCGCTGGCGCGCGGCGGCGCGCATCTGGAACGCCGACTGATGGCCCGCGCCGATCATCCCCAGCACGCGCGCATCGCGGCGCGCCAGATGCGCGATCGACACCGCCGAGGCCGCCGCCGTGCGCAGCGCGGTCAGCAGGTTGCCCCCTACCGCCGCCTGCACCACGCCGGTGTCGGGGTCGAACAGGAACACCGTGGACTGGTGGTTGATCAGCCCGCGCGCGGCGTTGCCGGGGAAATACCCCCCCGCCTTGACGCCCAGCTGCCCGCCGGCGCGGTCCAGCCCCGACTTGAAGCCGTATTGGCGGCCCTCGCCCAGGCCCTCGCGCACCACGGGGAAGTTATACGCTTCGGTGCGCGCCATCGCGGCGAAGACCTGCTCGACCGCGGCAAAGGCGTCGTCGGGCGACAGCAGCCCGTCGATGGCGGCTTCGGGGACGATCCACATGGCGTGCGCCCCCGGCTCAGTAGGCGCGCCCGCGGGCGCTGACCGGCCACACGGCTTCGACCTTGTCGCCGCGCACGCCGACATACCAGTCATGGACATTGCAGGTGGGGTCGCAATGCCCCGGCACCAGTCGCAGCTTCTCGTTGACGCGCAGCACGTTGTCGGGGTCCTCGATCACGCCGTGCTCGTCCGAGCATTTGACGTATGTGACATCCGAGCGCCCGAACACCACCGGCAGCCCGCTGTCCACCGACTGCGCCTTCAGCCCCGCGTCGCAGATCGCCTTGCCGGGTTTGGCATGGGACATGACCGAGGTCAGCAGGAACAGCGCGTTCTCCCACTCGCCCTGGTCGATGCGCTTGCCGTCCTTGTCCAGGATCCGCCCGTAATCGGCGTCCATGAAGGCGTAGGAGCCGCATTGCAGCTCGTTGTAGACGCCCGAGGTCGATTCGAAATAGTAGCTCCCGGTGCCGCCGCCGCCGACGATGTCGCACTCCAGCCCCTCGGCGCGCAGCGCGTCCACCGCCTCGCGCACCATCGCCACGGCGACATCGATCCTGGCCTTGCGGTCCTCATAGCTGTCCATGTGCTGCATCGCGCCCTGATAGGCCTGCAGCCCGGCGAATTTCAGCCCCGGCGCGGCCTCGATGGCCCTGGCGATGCGCACCACGTCCGCGGTGGTGGTCACGCCGCAGCGCCCGGCGCCGCAGTCGATTTCCACCAGGCATTCGATCTGCGTGCCGTGGCGCTGGGCGGCCTCGGACAGGTCGGCCACATTCTCCGCGTCATCCACGCAGCAGATCGTCCGCGCGCCGAGCTTCGGCATCCGCGCCAGCCGGTCGATCTTGGCCGGGTCGCGCACCTGGTTCGACACCAGCACATCACGGACGCCGGCGCGGGCGAAGACCTCGGCCTCGGACACCTTCTGGCAGCACACGCCGCAGGCGCCGCCGAGGCGTTCCTGCAGGAAATACACATCCACCGACTTGTGCATCTTGCCATGCACCCGGTGGCGCATGCCGTGGGCGCGGGCATAGTCGCCCATCTTGCGGATGTTGCGCTCCAGCGCGTCCAGATCCAGCACCAGACACGGGGTCTGGATGTCGGCGGCGTCCATCCCGGGCAGGGCAGGGACGTCGAAGCCGACCTCGAGTTCGTCGAGTTGCACGGGTTTGTTCATGGTCTCATCCTTTCATCCAGGGGAGGCGGTCCAGATCGACATTGCCGCCGGTGATGATCACGCCCACGCGCTTGCCGCGGAACACATCGGGGTTCTTCAGGATCACCGCCAGCGGCACCGCGCAGGAGGGTTCGATCACGATCTTCATCCGCGCCCAGGTCAGCTTCATCGCGTCGATGATCTCGGCCTCCGAGGCGGTGAGGATGTCGGTCGCGTGAGCGCGCACGAAATGCCAGGTCAGGTCCTTGAGCGGCACCTTCAGCCCGTCGGCCACCGTGTCCGGCGCGTCGTCGGCGATGATGTGCCCGGCGCGGAAGCTGCGCGCGGCGTCGTCGGCCTGTTCCGGCTCGGCGGCGTAGATCTCGACCTGCGGCGCAATGCTGGACAGCGTCAGGCAGCACCCCGAGATCATGCCGCCGCCGCCGATGGGCGCGATCACCGCGTCCAGCCCGTCCACCTGCTCCATCAACTCGCGCGAGCAGGTGGCCTGCCCGGCGATGACGCGCGGGTCATTGTAGGGGTGGACGAACTCGGCCCCGGTCTCGGCCTGCACGCGGGCGAAGGTCTCTTCGCGCGCGGAGGTGGACGGGGCGCATTCGGTGATCACGCCGCCATAGCCGCGCACCGCGTCCTTCTTGGCGGCGGGTGCGCTGTGCGGCATCACCACATGGCACGGGATCCCGCGCCGCCCGGCGGCATAGCTGAGCGACAGCGCGTGGTTGCCGCTGGAATGCGTGGCCACGCCGCGCGCAGCCTCGGCGTCCGACAGCCCGAAGACGGCGTTGGAGGCCCCGCGCGCCTTGAACGCGCCGGCCTTCTGGAAGTTCTCGCATTTGAAGAACAGTTCGGCCCCGGTGGTGCGGTTCAGGAATTCCGAGGTCAGCACCGGTGTGCGGTGGATATGCGGGGCGATGCGGGCATGCGCGGCCAGCACATCGTCGAAATCGGGCACCATCAGCCCGGCGAGGTCCTTCATCGGTTCGGCTCCTCTTGCTCGTGTCTATGCGGCGGCGCGGTGTTCGGCCAGCGCGGTGGTGCGGTAATGGTCCTGCGCGGCGGCGACGCCCGCGCCGAGTTCGATCGGCCAGCCCAGATCGGCCATGCACATCTCGGCGGTGGCGATGCCTGACAGCATCATCACGTCGGTGACGCTGCCCAGATGGCCGATGCGGAACAGCTTGCCCGCCACATCGCCCAGTCCGATCCCGAAGGCCACCCCGTATTTCTGCGCAGCCAGCGTGACCACCTCGCTGCCGTTGCATCCCGGCGGCGCCATCACCGCCGAGACGGTGTCGGAGTAAAGCGCCGGACGGCGCGCGCAGAGCTCCAGCCCCCAGGCGCGCACCGCCGCGCGCACACCGCCCGCGATCCGGGCGTGGCGGGCGTGCACGGCGTCCAGCCCCTCGGCCTGCAGCATCGCCACGCTGGCGGCGAGGCCCGAGATCAGCCCCACGGGCGGGGTGTAGGGGTAGCCGCCCGTGTCGGTTGCGCCAAGCAGGTCGCGCAGGTCGAAATAGGCGCGCGTCAACCCGGCATGCTCCATCGCCGCCAATGCGCGCGGCGACAGGCCCAGGATCGCCAGACCCGCAGGCAGCATGAAGCCCTTTTGCGAGCCCGCGACCGCCACATCCACGCCCCAGCGCGCCATCTCGAACGGGATCGACCCGATGGAGCTGACGCCGTCCACCATCAAGAGCGCCGGGTGCCGCGCGCCGTCCATCGCCGCGCGCAGCGCCGCAATCTCCGAGGTCACGCCGGTCGCCGTCTCGTTATGCGTGGCCAGAACGGCCTTGATTCGATGGTCGGTGTCGGCGGCGAGCGCGGCGCCCATGGCGTCGGTCGGGCAGCCTTCGCCCCAGGGTGCCTCGATCACCTGCACATCGAGCCCGTGCTTGCGGCAGAGTGCGATCCAGCGCGCCGAGAACATGCCGTGGCGCGCGGCCAGCACCCGGTCGCCGGGCGACAGCGTGTTGGTGACAGCGGCCTCCCACCCGCCGGTGCCGGTGGCGGGCAGCAGCGCGACCTCGCCCGCCTCCATCCCCAGCACGGCGCGCACGCCCGCCAACGCGGGGCGCAGGAGCGCGCCAAACCGTGGTGAGCGGTGGTCCAGCGTCGGCACGTCGCAGGCGCGGCGCAGAGCCTCGGGGATGTTGGTGGGGCCGGGAATGAAGACCGGGTTCTGATCCGACATGAGCGTGTCCTCCCTCAACGCCTGGGCAGGATATGGGGCAGGCGCCCTGCAGGCAATTTTTTTGAAAAAATATTTCGTAAAGCGGAAAATGGGCTGGACGAACGCGATTCCAATATGTTGGAGTTTTTCAGCAAGCGAAAGGCAATTTCAGAATCTGCCGGAGGCCCGATGGACGACCCCGCCGCAATCCGCAGCCGCCGCGGCCGCCCGCGCGCGTTTCATGACCGCAGCGACCAGAACACCATTCGCTCGCTCGACCGCGCGATGGCGCTGCTGCACCGGCTCGGCGCTGCCGACGGGCTGTCGCTGACCGAGCTTGCGCAGGCGTCGGGCGAGGCGCCTGCCACCGTCTATCGGGTGCTGTGCACGTTGCAGGCGCATGACATGGTCGAACCCGACCCGGCGACGCAACTGTGGTATGTGGGGGCGGGGACGTTCCGCGCCGGCACCGCGTTTCTGCGCCGCACCTCCGTGATCGAACGCGCCCGCGGCCCAATGCAGGCGCTGATGCGCGACACGGGCGAGACCGCGAATCTGGGCATCGAGCAGCGCGACGAGGTGCTGTTTCTCAGCCAGGTCGAGACTCATCAGGCGATTCGCGCCTTCTTTCCGCCGGGAACGCGCAGCCCGATGCATGTGTCGGGCATCGGCAAGGCGCTGCTGGCATGGCTGGGCGCGGCGCGGCTGCGCGACATGATCGCAAGGCGCGGGCTGGAGCGCTTCACCCCGCAATCGCTGACCACCCAGGCCGCGCTGAGCGCCGATCTGGCCGCCACCCGCGCGCGCGGCTACGCCTTCGACGACGAGGAGCGCGCGCCCGGCATGCGCTGTATCGCGGCGGCGGTGTTCAACGCGCATGGCGAGCCGGTGGCGGGGCTGTCGGTGTCCGCGCCGGGGTTCCGGCTGTCGCACACGGACGCGCCCGCGCTCGGTGCGCGCGTGGCCGCCGCCGCGGCAGAGGTCACGCGCGCCATCGGCGGGGTCGTTCCCGAGAATCCCGAGCAGAAAGATCAGGATTGACTTTCCCGAGTATTTCGGTCAGCTTTGAGGTCAGCCAGCCGACCCGGCGCGCCAACCGTTGCAACCGCCGCCACGGCCTGAACCAGAGGGACTGCATCGCGCCATGACCATCGCCCTGACCCCGCAACCCACGCCCGCACATTACCCCGGCGAAAGCATCCCCGTGCATGACGCGCAGACGCTGACGCGGGGCGCCGGACAGGCACGGATCGTGCTGGACGGCAAGGTGTATCAACTGCGGATCACCCGTGCCGGCAAGCTGATCCTGACCAAATGACCCCCCTGAGCCGGAGTTGCCCCGGATGATCGTCTGCCACTGCGCCACCATCAGCAGCCATGAAATCCGCGCCGCGGTGGACTGGATGCGCGCTGCCGACCCTGATACCCTGATCACCCCGGGCAAGGTGTATCGCGCGTTGGGCAAGCGCGCCGAGTGCGGCGACTGCCTGCCGCTGTTCCTGTCCGAGATGGAGAAATGCCCCGGTCTTGGGGTGCCCGACCTGCGCACCCCCGCCCGCCTCACGCCAGCAAAACGGAGACCCCATGAAAGGCGACGCAAAGGTAATCGAGTATCTCAACAAGGCACTGCGCAGTGAGCTGACCGCCGTCAGCCAGTACTGGCTGCATTTCCGTCTGCAGGAAGACTGGGGTTATGGCCGCATCGCCGCCAAGTCGCGCGCCGAGAGCATCGAGGAGATGCACCACGCCGACAAGCTGATCGCGCGGATCCTGTTCCTCGAAGGGCATCCGAACCTGCAGAAGCTCGACCCGCTGCGCACGGGCCAGGACCTGCGCGAGACGATGGAATGCGATCTGGCCGGCGAGCATGACGCGCGCAACCTGTATATCGAGGCGCGCGACCACTGCGACAGCGTGGGTGATTACGTCTCCAAGAACCTGTTCGAGGAGCTGATCGCCGACGAGGAAGGCCATATCGACTTCCTCGAGACCCAGCTCGACCTGCATGACAAGCTGGGCGCCGAGCGCTACGGGCTGCTGCAGGCGAAACCTGCCGACGAGGCCGAGTGAGCCCGACGCGGGACCGGGACGACCTGAGCGCGCCCCGCGACCGGGACGACCTGAGCGCGCCCCGCGACTGGGACGACGCCTACGCCAACGCCGCGCATATCCCCGGAGCGGACGCGCTGCCCGCGCGCTGGGCGGCGACGGCCGGGGCGTATCGCGCCGCGCTGGGCGACCGGCTTCAGGCCGACCTGCCTTACGGTCCCGGCCCGCGCGCGCGGTTCGATCTGGTCTGGCCCGATGGTGCGCCGCGCGGGCTGGCCGTGTTCGTGCATGGCGGTTACTGGCTGCGATTCGACCGCAGCACCTGGACGCATCTGGCCGAGGGCGCCCGCGCGCGCGGCTGGGCGGTGGCGCTGCCCAGCTATCCACTCGCCCCCGATGCCACGCTGCCCCAGATCACCGCCGCCGTCGCCGAAGCCATCACCGCCGCCGCCGCGCGTGTCGCCGGCCCGATCCGGCTGGCCGGGCATTCGGCGGGTGGGCATCTGGTCGTGCGGATGCTGTGCGCCGACAGCCCGCTCGCGCCCGAGCTGCGCGAGCGCCTGACGGGCACGGTGTCGATCAGTGGCCTGCACGACCTGCGTCCGCTGATGCGCACCGCGATGGCCGGGCCGCTGGCGCTGGATCTGGCCACCGCGCGGGCGGAAAGCCCCGCGCTTGCCGAGCCGTGCGAGGGCGCAGTTCTCGCCGTCTGGGTGGGCGCGGACGAGCGGCCCGAGTTCCTGCGGCAGGCGCGGCTGATGGCGCTGGTCTGGGAGGGGTTCGATATCCGCGTCGCGCTGCATGAGGCGCCCGGCCAGAACCATTTCACCGTGATCGACCCTCTGCGCGATCCGAGCGCGCCGCTGACCGAGGCGTGGGTTGGCGCCGGGGGCTGAGAGGCGCCGCGTCGACTTGCCCGGCCGGGCCGGTAGGCGGATGTCTCTCGTTGCGCATCTCTGCCGGAAGGCAGAGCCTTCGGGGCGCAGACAATCGCCCGCTACATATCAAAGCGCGCGAACACCGGCGCGTGGTCGGACGGCTTCTCCCAGCCGCGGGCGGCGCGCAGGATGCGCGCGCCGGTCGAGGCGGCGGCCAGATCGGCGCTGGCCCAGATGTGGTCCAGCCGCCGGCCGCGGTCGGCAGCGTCCCAGTCCCGCGCGCGGTAGGACCACCAGCTGTAGAGCGGGCCGTCGGGGATATGCGCGCGGGTGGTGTCGACCCAGCCGCCGGCCTCCTGCGCGGCGCTCAGGTGATCGACTTCGACGGGCGTGTGGCTGACCACCTTCAGCAGCTGCTTGTGGCTCCAGACATCATCGGGGCGCGGGGCGATGTTCAGATCGCCCACCAGGATGCTGCGTGTCGGCCGGGTGCCTGCGAACTCGGCGCGAAGCTCGCGCAGGAAATCGAGCTTGTGGGCGAATTTCGGGTTCGCCCCCGTGTCGGGGATATCGCCGCCCGCGGGCACATAGAGGTTGTGGATCGTGATCCCGTTCTCCAGTGCGGCGGCCACGTGGCGGGCGTCTCCGCGCCCGCACCAGTCGATGTGCCCGGCATCGCGCAGCGGCTGGCGCGACAGGATCGCCACCCCGTTGTACCCCTTCTCGCCGCGCGCGACCATGTGCGGGTAGCCGGCCCTGGCGAACACGTCGGCAGGGATCTTGTCCACGGGGCTCTTGCATTCCTGCAGGCACAGGATGTCGGGCGCCTCATCGCGCAGCAGGCGCAGGACAAGCCCGGCGCGCAGGCGGACCGAATTGATGTTCCAGCTGGCGATCGTCAGGGGCATGCGCGGGGGGTCTCCGTTGCGGCGTGCCGGCTGCTCCTAGCGGGCCTTGGCGCCGGGGAAAAGCGCCGCATGGGTGAGCGGCAGAAAAAAAGGCCCGGGCGCGTGCCCGGGCCAGTCCAACAGGGAGGTTCAAGCAGTGTTGCGCAAGAATCTTACGGAGTCGTTGACCTGGATCAAGAAAGTGACATCCGATATGCATGAAAAAAGGCCCGGGCGCATGCCCGGGCCAGTCCAACAGGGAGGAGGGCGCGCCTTGCCCCGCGCGCCATGGGGAACTTGTTCGAGCAGGCCGGCAACCGCGTCGCGGCGTAATCGTCGGTTGGCGAGCTGGAGTGCTCAGGAGACGAGTCGATACCCGCCCGATTCCGTGACCAGGATGCGCGCGTTCGAGGGGTCCGGTTCGATCTTCTGGCGCAGGCGGTAGATATGGGTTTCGAGCGTGTGCGTGGTCACGCCGGCATTGTAGCCCCAGACCTCGTGCAGCAGCACGTCGCGCGGGACCACGCCCTCGGGGGCGCGATAGAGGAACTTGAGGATGTTGGTTTCCTTCTCGGTCAGGCGGATCTTGCGCTCGGCATCGTCGAGCAGCAGCTTCTGTGCCGGGCGGAACTGGTAGGGGCCAAGCTGAAAGACCGCGTTTTCCGATTGTTCGTGCTGGCGCAGCTGCGCGCGCAGGCGGGCCAGCAGCACCGGAAACCGGAACGGCTTGGTGACATAGTCATTGGCGCCCGCATCGAGCCCGAGGATCGTGTCGGCGTCCGAATCGTGCCCGGTCAGCATCACGATCGGGCATTTCAGCCCTGCCTTGCGCATCCGCTTGCAAAGCTCGCGCCCGTCGGTGTCGGGCAGGCCGACATCGAGGATCGCCAGATCGAACTGGCCGGCCTTGACCTGCTCCATCGCCTCGGCGCCGTTGGCGGCCTCGAACACGTCGAAATCCTCGGTCATGACCAGCTGCTCGGACAGCGCCTCGCGCAGGTCGTCGTCGTCGTCGACGAGCAGGATACGGTTTACTTTCGGCATGGTCATCTCTCCGTGAAGCTGTCGCTCACATGGGCGTGCGCGGTCTGTGTGCAAGGATTTCGACATATGGCTCACGCCGACGTGTCGCCGCGCGGCGGAATGTTTCAATTCGCCGTGCATCGGGTTACATCAGTCTTCGGCTTTCCGGGTGACGCATGACCCTCGACCCCACTCCGATCGAACGGCTGAACCGCGCGCGGGCCGATCTGCGCATGGGGCTTGGCGTCGTGCTGCGCGCGGATGACGGGCGCGGGGCGCTGGTGATCGCGGCCGAAGTGCTGAGCCCCGCGCGGCTGGAGAAGCTGCGCGGGCTCGGCGGCGCGCCGGTGCTGGCAATCACCGCGCACCGCGCCGCGACGCTGCGCGCGCGCGCCTATGACGGCGATCTGGCGCGGGTGATCGTGCCGCGCGATGCCGGCCCGCGCTGGGTGCGCGCGGTGGCCGATCCGGCCGATGATCTGCGGGTGCCGATGAAGGGCCCGCTGATGACCGCGCGGGGCGGCGCGGCGGACCTGCACCGCGGCGCGATCGCGCTGGCGAAATCGGCGCAGCTGCTGCCCGCCGCGGTGGTGCTGGAGCACCCAGGCGCCGAGGCGCTGGCGGGGCTGCACGGGCTCAGCGTGCTCGATCTGGGCGTGATCGAGGCCGCGCAGGCGGCCGGTTCGCCGCTGCATCCGGTGATCCAGGCGCGGGTGCCGATGGCGGCGGCGCAGGCCAGCCGTGTGCATGTGTTCCGCCCCGAGGACGGCGGGGTCGAGCATTACGCGATCGAGATCGGCCAGCCCGACCGCGCCGCGCCGGTGCTGGCGCGGCTGCATTCGGCGTGTTTCACGGGTGATGTGCTCGGCAGCCTGAAATGCGACTGCGGCGCGCAGCTCAACGCCGCGCTGGCGCGCATGGCCGCCGAGGGCGCGGGGGTGCTGCTGTATCTCAATCAGGAGGGGCGGGGGATCGGGCTGGCCAACAAGCTGCGCGCCTATTCGCTGCAGGATCAGGGCTTCGACACCGTGGAAGCAAACCACCGGCTGGGGTTCGAGGATGACGAGCGCGATTTCCGCATCGGCGCGGCGCTGCTGCGGCGGATGGGCTTCGCGCGCGCGCGGCTCTTGACGAACAACCCCGGCAAGGTGGCGATGCTGGCCGCCAACGGGGTCGAGGTCGTCGAGCGCGTGGCCCTGCGCGTGGGCGAGACCGACGAGAACCGCGCCTATCTGGCCACCAAGGCGGCGAAGTCGGGGCATCTGTTGTGAGGGGGGTGCGTCTGACAGGCATCGGAAGCGCCCGCGAGCCGCGCCCACCCGCCCACCCATGCGCGCCTCGCGGGCGCTGCCCGTGCGGGCGCACGGGCAGGGTGCGGGCATGAGGCCGCGCGATCTGGTGGTCACGCGCCACGGCGCGCGGTTCATGGGGCGCGCCTTTCCCTGTGCCATCGGTCGCGGTGGCATCACGCGCGCCAAGCGCGAAGGCGACGGCGCCACGCCCGCGGGGGTGCATGGATTCGTGGGCTGCCTCTACCGGCCCGACCGGCTCGGGCGCGCCTCGGTGCCGGACTGGGCGCTGCCGATCGGCCCGCGCGATCTGTG
>PUOA01000013.1 GCA_003551925.1 Paracoccaceae bacterium | reverse complement strand
CCTCCTGGCCGGTGGCCACTGAACATGTGAGCGACTGAACACGGGAAGTGTACTGAACGTGCGGGTAGTTCGCAAGGCCGCGATCTCCGTTCCAAATCGTCGGGTTGGTGTCCGCACCCGTCTTGGACGAGCCGCGAAGGTTCGGTTCCAGGTCTGCTACGAGCGGAAGGAGAGCGAGATCGGTCCTCTTTGGCGGCGAGTCGGCCGGCCAGAGCACGTGTAGGGCGCCTCGATGGCTGACCCCCACGTTCTAGATGCGCACTCGTCCATCCGCGGTACCGGATGCCCCCATGTCGCCACCTCGCCCTCGGTACTGTTCAGCCTGGAGCAGGCGAGAGCCGCAGGATCGCTGCCCTCGCCGCTGCAAAGAGCTGTGCCGCGGGCAATCTCGAGCTGATACGCAGGAAGAGCTGCCGCCCTGTGTGCAGCACTCTTCCCGCCACATTGAAGAGGCGAAAGCGTAGCTGCTTTGGCCTGGCACGCCGCAATTCTTGGGGCAAGCCGGCCACCTTCAGTACCTCCAGCAAGTTGTGGGCGAGCACGTTGATGCGCCACCACGCGGCGTTGGCTCCAAAACGACCGCAAGGCAGCGTCCCGGCCGCCAGCTCGTTCTTCACCACCCCGTTGGCATGCTCGACCGTCCCCTGCTTCTCTCTGTGCCACTGAAGGAGCCGCTCACCGTCCCAGCTCATGTTGGTGACCACGGCGAAGTGCCTCCACCGCGCCCCGTCTTCCTCGAGCAAGTCTCGTTGACGACCGCGGACCCGGATGGCGATGTACCGGAAGGGCGTTCCCGTCTTCTTGTGATTGCGTGCCCATCCGGGCACGAAGGACACCTCCGCCCACTCACGCTCCTCACTGCTCTCCTCTGTCTGCTGCTGCCTGGAGCGATAGGGCGTCCAGGCCTCTTCGGGCAAGGCCTCTACCTGCTCGCGCAGCTCCTCGCTCATGTCGGCGCTGACCGCAAACTCGATCCCGCCCTTGTCTGCAGCCCAGGTAAGAGCTTTCTCGTCGTACAGGGCGGTGTCCGCGCGCAGACGCCTGTGAGTGACCGAGCACGGCAGGCGCTTGAATACGAGCTTCAAGAGCTTCGTGGCCCCATAGGCGGCCGGCACGTTGCCGTCGCGAAACTGGTCGAAGACCCACACTCCTTGCTCTGCCCACCACGCGCCCTGGGGTTGAAACCCTCGTGTGCCCTCATAGGCACGCAGAGCCTGCTTCTTGTTCGCCTCGACTATGGTGGCGTCCACGTCGATGGTCGCGGTCGTTCGAGTCCGCAGCCCCTGGATGGTCTCGACGCTCCGGTCGACCATTCGCAGAAGCCGCACGAGCCCAGGACCCTCGGGACGAATCGTGGCCTTTCCCACCACGGACAGCTTGGCGTCGTCTTCGTCGTTCAAGAGACTGCCATCCTCGGCTTGATGGAAGCGGTACAGGAAGTCTTTGGCCTGGGAGGGAGAGGAAAGCTCGTAGCCGATGAGGCTCATCAGCCCGACATCGGCTCGCAGGACCTGGAGATCGTCCAAGCAGTCACCTCCGGCGGCTATCAGCAACACAAGACTCTCGAGATGGCGGCGCGCTGTTTTCCAGCGCGCGTAGCCCAGCGCCTTGGACAGCCTCTTGTACTCGCGGGAGCCCAAGAGCTTTCGCATGAGCTCCACGACGAGCGGCAAGGCGGCATGCGCGGTCAGGCACTCCTTGTCCTCATCGGACACCTCGAGCTTGAACGGAAGGACACCTTGGGCTATGCGCATGAGTGGCACTTTCTTTCGGTGGTTTTTGTTTCACCAACTTCTTCCTACCGGCCTTCCGTTCCGACGGAAAGCAAGAAAGTGCCTTTTTCTTTGGTTCGCTTTCCTACACGCGCCGGGGCGTATGATTGATCTGCACAACGACCGAGCGCGCGCGGGAGCGCGGAACTGGCGAGCGCGGAGAAGCGGCGCATGCGGATCGCGGTCAGCGGTCAGCGGTTTGACGACCAGCGCCCGATAGGCGTGTGAGCATTCCGTAGAGACGGTCGCACATGTGCAGGCCCTCTCGATGCTGGGAAGCATCAAGCGCTCCGAGGGCGGCTAGCACATCGAGAGCCGCTCCGGCCTCGCACGCGCTACCTCTCGCGATCAAGAAGAAGCGACGCCTGTCAGCACCGGTCTTGCCCGAGGCCTCAGCGACATTCAGAGCACAGGACGAGGAGGCCCGGCGAAGCTGGTCGCGCACCTCCGCTGTCCCTCGATGAGCGTGAAGCCCTCCCGCGAGCCGGACTAGGTCGAGAGCCACGGCGTACACATCGAGGCGGTGGAACGGGAGGGGACGAGGGGTTTCGAGGTGGCGGCTGTGCGGAGTGACCATGGCTTTCTCCTGGGTTCTCGGCTTCGCCGAGTCCCGCAAGGAGGTCCGCTGTCGCGGACTCGTTTGTGCTTTTCGCTTCGCGAAACTTCGGGTTAGGGCCTTGCGTGGCGGCGGGTCTCGCCCCAAGCGCTGGGCCCGCCGCCACGCAAGGCACGTCCAGGAGCACCCACCGCGATCCGCTCCCCCGCGAACCGCATCCCCCCGCTCGCCAAACCGCGCTCCCGCTCGCGCTCGTCCTCGCTAGTTTCACCCTCCGGGTGAACTCCCGCTCACTCATGAAGGAGTCAATCCTTCAGGCAGATCGATCCCTTACACGACCCACCGGGAAAATCGACCCGACGATCAGGAGAGCTGCGCGATCCCTTCCGTGATCTCTCGTTCTTCCGCGGCCTCGGACGAGCCGAAGCACGTTGTATTACAAAGGTTTGTCTTCCTCTTCGTCCCGGACCAATATTCCGATGATGACGTGTGATCGTTTCAATGGGTTGCCAGGCGCTCGTCAGGACATGGACACTCGGTTCGTGACCGGAGAGCGTCCGGAGCCCGGATACAGGAGCCTCTGG
>PUOA01000227.1 GCA_003551925.1 Paracoccaceae bacterium | reverse complement strand
CGCGCCGATCACCCCCGCGCCCGGCGCGCTTGCCGCCGCGCGCGCGCGGCTGGGCTCGGTCACGGTCGATGCGCAGGCGCGCGACCGTCTGGTGGTCGCGGCTGCCGAGCTGGGCATCGCCAGCGCCCGCGCGCCGCTGCTGGCGCTGGCCTGCGCGCGCGCCGCCGCCGCCTGGCGCGGGCACGACGGCGTCACCGAAGCCGACCTGACCACCGCTGCCGAACTGGTCTATGGCCACCGCGCCGCCCCGCAGCCCGCAGACCCCCCGCCGCCGCCCGAGGACAACGCGCCGCCCCCGCCCCCGCCCGAGGGCGGCGACAGCGACACCCCGCCCGAGCCCCCGCAGGACGCGCTGCCCGACGATATCCTTGTCGCCGCCGCCCGCGCCGCGCTGCCGCCCGACCTGCTCGAGCGGTTGGCGCTGGCGCGGCTGGCACGCGGCGCGCAGGCGCGCGGGTCGGGCGCGGGCGCGGCGCTGCGCGGCAACCGGCGCGGCCGCCCGCTGCCCGCGCGCCCCGGCCATCCCGGCAACGGCGCGCGCATCGATCTGGTGGCCACGCTGCGCGCCGCCGCGCCGTGGCAGGCGGTGCGCCGCCGCCATATGGGCCGTCCGGGGCAGCGGCTGGTGATCCTGCCCGGCGACCTGCGCATCCGGCGGTTCGAGGAGCACACCGACCGCGTGCTGATCTTCGCCGTCGATGCCTCGGGGAGCCAGGCCGTCGCGCGGCTCGCCGAAGCCAAGGGCGCGGTGGAACTGCTGCTGGCGCAGGCCTATGCGCGGCGCGACCACGTCGCGCTGGTGACGTTTCGCGGCAGCGCGGCCGAACTGGCGCTGCCGCCCACGCGCTCGCTCGTGCAGGCCAAGAAGCGACTGGCGGGGCTGCCGGGCGGGGGCGGCACGCCGCTCGCGCTGGGGTTGAAATGCGCGTTCGAGGCCGCGCAGCAGGCACGCGCGCGCGGCATGACTCCGGCGCTCGCGCTGCTGACCGACGGGCGGGCGAATATCGGGCTGGACGGGTCGCCGGGCCGCGCGCAGGCGGGCGAGGATGCGCAGCGCATGGCGCGGCTGCTGGCGGCAAGCGGCACGCGCGCGGTGGTGATCGACACCGCGCTGCGCCCGCAACCGGCGCTGCGCACCCTTGCCGCGGCGCTGGGCGGTGACAGCATCGCGCTGCCGCGGGCGGGGGCGGCGCAGCTCGCCTCGGCGCTGTCGGCGACGCTGGAGGTCTGAGCCGGTGGCGCAACCCACCGCCCCCGCCGCGCACGGCATCCACGGCCAGCGCATCCGCGCCGCGCCGCATGACTGGCATGTGCGCATCGCCGGGCATGGGCCCGATGTGCTGCTGCTGCACGGGGCGGGGGGCTCGGGCGCCAGCTGGGAGCGGCTGATGCCGCTGCTGCCGGGCTTTCGGCTGATCGCCCCCGACCTGCCCGGGCAGGGCCAGACCCGCCCCGGCGCGCCGCGTTTCGGACTGCCGGAGATGGCGAGCGACCTTGCCGCGCTCGCCCGTCACGCGGGCTGGGCGCCGCGCATCGTTCTGGGCCATTCGGCGGGCGCTGCCATCGCGCTGGAGCTGGCGGGACTGCTGGACGCGCGCCCGCGCGCGGTGGTGGGCGTGAACGCCGCGCTCAGCCCGTTTCAGGGGGTTGCGGGGTGGCTGTTTCCGCGACTTGCGCGCGCGATGACGCTCAGCCCGTTCATGTCGCACATGGTCGCGCGCATGGCGGGCGCGCCGCCGCGGATCGCGCGGCTGATCGGGTCCACGGGATCGACCGCCGATCCGGGCATGACGCGCGCCTATCACGCGCTGATGTCCGACCCGCGCCATGTTGCGGGCACGCTGCGGATGATGGCGGCGTGGGACCTGGCGCCGCTGCTTGCGCGGCTCGACCGGATCGACCTGCCGGTGCTGCTGCTGGCCGGCAGCAAGGACCGTGCGGTGCTGCCCGCAGTGTCGCACCGTTCCGCCCGGCGCCTGCCCGAGGCCGCCTGCATCGACCTGCCCGGGCTGGGCCATCTGGCGCATGAGGAAGCCCCCGAGGCGGTCGCCGAGATCCTGCACCCGTGGCTGACCCGCCGCGCGGGGGCCGAGGGGGTGGCGCTGTAGCGCAGTGAGCCCCGGGCCACGGGCCAGTGCTGGGCGTGACGCCCGCAAGGCAGGTTTCGGCACTCGGGCCGACTCGACTCGCACGCAGTCGAAAAATAGAACATAAAGCGAACACTGTGACCTCGCAGGACTCGCCTCATGTCCGACCTCGCCCCTCGCCCGCGACGCATCCTCGTGCTTTGGCTGCCCCGCTTCGCGTCCGAGCGCGCGTTGCGGCTGGCACCGGTGCCGGGGCCCTTCGCCGTGACCGAGGTGCAGGCCGGCGCCGACCGGCTGGTCTGCGTCAACCCCGCCGCCGCCCACGCCGCGCTGCGCCCCGGCATGGCGCTGGCCGAGGCGCGCGCGCTCTGCCCCGACCTTGTCACCCGCCCGCACGATGCCCCGGCCACTGCGCGGCTGCTCGAGGTGCTGCGCCGCTGGGCGCTGCGCTATTGCCCGTGGGTGGGGCTCGATGGCCGCGACGGGCTGGCGCTGGACATCACCGGCGCGGCGCATCTGATGGGCGGCGAGCCCGCGCTGATGGACGATCTGCGCGCGCGGCTGGGGCGGATGGGGTTCACCGCGCGCGCAGGTCTGGCCGACACCCGCGGCGCGGCCTGGGCGCTGGCGCGCTTCGGCCGCCAGACCATCGCGCCCCCGGGCGACCAGCGCGCGGCCATCGGTCCGCTGCCGCTGGCGGCGCTGCGGCTGGAGCCCGAGGCGCTGGCGGGGCTCGAGCGGCTGGGCCTGCGCAGCATCCGCGATCTGGCCGCGTTGCCGCGCGCGTCGCTGGCGCGGCGTTTCGGGCAGGCGGTGCTGCTGCGGCTCGATCAGGCGCTGGGCGCGCTG
>PUOA01000179.1 GCA_003551925.1 Paracoccaceae bacterium | reverse complement strand
GGCTTTGCCCCGCAGACCCCGCTGCGCCCGGTGCCTGCCGCCGCGCTGGCGCTGGAAAAGCCCGAATGGGGCGGCCACCGCCGCGCGCCCACGCCCGCGCTGCGCCGCCCCGACCGCGCCGCTGCCGGGCCCGCGCTGCCGGCGCGCACCGACCTTGCCATCATCGGCGCGGGCATCATGGGATGCGCCGCCGCCCTGCGCGCGACCGAGCTGGGGATGGACGTGACGGTGCTGGACCGAGGCGCTGTCAACGGCGAAAGCTCGGGCGGGAATGCGGGCAGTCTGCACCTGCAGCTTCTGTCCTTCGACTTCGGCGCCAAGACCACCGGCCGGGGCGCCGCGCTGCTGCAGACGCTGCCCTTGCAGCGCGACGCCATCGCGCTGTGGCAGAGCCTGGAGCGCGATCTGGGCGCGGATTTCGAGATCAAGCTCGATGGCGGGCTGATGCTGGCCGAGGATGCGCGCCAGATCGGGTTTCTGCGCGAGAAGGTCGCCGCCGAACGCGGCGTCGGGATCGAGGTCGAGCTGATCGGCCGCGACGAGATCGCGGCGATCGCGCCCGCCGTGTCGGAGCGGATGATCGGCGCCGCGTGGTGCCCCGGCGAGGGCAAGATCAATCCGCTTCTGGCCACCCCGGCCATCGCCGGCGCCGCGCGCGCGGGCGGCGCGCGCTTTTTCGAGGGCGTGCAGATCACAGGCCTCAGCGCGCAGCAGGACGGGATCACCGTACAGGCGGGCGGGCACACGCTGCATGCGCGCCGCGTGATCCTGGCCGCCGGAGGCTGGACCGGCGCGCTGGGGCAGATGCTGGGCGTGGCCCTGCCGGTGCACGGCGCGCCGCTGCAGATGGTGGTGACCGAGACCGCACCGGTGCTCGCGCCCTGCCTGCTGGCGCATTGCGACCGCCATCTGACCATGAAACAGGCGGCGGCGGGCAACCTGATCATCGGCGGCGCGTGGTCGGCCACCACCGACCCCGCCAGCGGCCGCAGCCGCATCCTGCGCGAAAGCCTGGAGGGCAACCTGTGGGTCGCGCAGCGCGTGCTGCCCGATCTGGCCGGGCTGCACGTGCTGCGCGCCTGGGCGGCGATGAACGTGGATATCGACGGCGCGCCGCTGGTCGGCCCGGTGCCGGGCGTGCCGGGATGCGTGGTCGTGGCCGGCGCCAACGGCTACACGCTGGGCCCGCTGCTGGGCCGCGCGGCGGCGGACTGCGCGGCGTCCGGACGGCTGGGGCCGGGCCTTGCGCGCTTCGCCCCCGACCGCCTGGCCACATCCGTCTGACCTGTCACCCCATAAGGAGAACACGCATGGACACCCTGACCATCACCGCTGGCGGCTTCACCTTCGACGCGCGCTTCGAAACCGAGGCCGCGCCGCAGACCGTGGCCGCGTTCAAGGCGCAGATGCCCTATGTCAGCCAGATCGTGCATGTCCGCTGGTCCGGCGAGGGCGTCTGGGTGCCGCTCGGCGAGACCGATTTCGGCGTCGGCTACGAGAACCACACCAGCCACCCCGCCCCCGGGCACATCATCCTCTACCCCGGCGGCATCAGCGAGACCGAGATCCTGCTCGCCTATGGCGGCGTCGATTTCTCGTCGAAGATGGGACAGCTGGCGGGCAACCACTTCATCACCCTGACCTCGGGGCTGGAAAACCTGCACGCGCTCGGCACCAAGGTGCTGTGGGAGGGCGCCCAGCCCATCCGGTTCGAAACTAACTGAGCATCGTTCCGCGCCCTCGAGCGCATCATTGACGGTCAAGCTGTTTAGGTGTTCAGTCCCGGCATCTGGTGGATCGGATTGACGATGAATCTGTCTGGCTCTGAAGTCCAGACCTTGCAGATGTATTCGTAGGGTTTGAGGCCGTTCAGGGTTTTGAGTCTGCGGGCGAGATTATAAGCTTCGATGAACTCCGCGAGGTGCGTGCGCAGCTGGCCATGGCTGTCGTAGTGGTAGCGCTTGACGGTCGCGTCCTTGATCGTGCGGTTCATCCGCTCGACCTGGCCATTTGTCCACGGGTGGTTCGGCTTGGTGAGCCTGTGCTCGATCCCGTTCGCCTCGCAGATCATGTCGAAGCGCATCGGCCGGGAATAAGGCGTATTCCGGTTTCGGGGCTGCTCTGCGAACTGGATTCCGTTATCGGTCAGGATCGTGTGAATGCGGTAGGGCACGACGTCCAGAAGGTGGTCGAGGAACTCCCAGGCGGTTTTCCTGTTGGCCTTTTCAACCAGTTGAACGACAGCAAACTTGCTCGTGCGGTCAATGGCTACGAAGAGGAAGAGCTTGCCTTCGGCCGTCTGCACCTCGGCGATGTCGATATGAAAGAAGCCGATCGGATAGCGCTTGAACTTCGCACGCTTGGGCTTGTCCCCGCCCACATCCGGCAGGCGTGAGATGCCATACCGCTGAAGGCACCGATGCAGCGCCGACCGGGTCAGATGCGGGATCGAGGGCTGAAGCGCGTAGAGGCAATCGTCCAGCGGCAGCAGCGTTAGGCGTCGAAACGCAACGACCGCTGCCTCCTCGGCCTCGGTCAGGACCGTTGTCGCGTTGCCCTTAAATCTGAGACACGACGCGTTTGGGGATATTCTTTGCCCTTAGCAGGCTGCTGAAAAAGTCGAAGGCTGCTCATATTCGCGCCCGTTAGGGCCGTTTTTCGCGCTCTCTCGTCGAGCTGATGAAATACTCTCGCGATAGGCATCAAGCAGCTCAACGAAAACGGCGCCTCAAAAACGTTTTTCAGCAGCCTGTTAATTGTGAGATTCGACTGCCATCGGCCCTATGCTTCTCGCGCGCCGTTGCGCAATGAGATCAACCGCAGCAAGCAGACGTGGCTCCGTCTCGAAGGCGCGCAAGAGAGCAACCCTTGCATAGTCGTCGATGCAGGAGCTCGAGATGGCCGCTTTGACCAGCGGACGAGATCGGGCTGCATCAATGGC